>JAFVSI010000051.1 GCA_017503865.1 Clostridia bacterium
AAAGAGGCACAAAGAAAAGCTAAGCAAAAGAAAATGCCGTTTTCACGAGGCTCCGCCTCGAGCTCCGCGAGCTTTTGAAAAAGCTCGACCAAAACTTTTTAAACCCTTTCCAAACCCGTTCGATAAATACCAATTTATCTACAACGTTTCTATATGAAATTTATCGTTTTCGGTGAGAGCGAGCATTGTTACGGCACGGTCAAAGACCTCAACTGCACCCTGAAAGTAATTGGGGTGGTGGGCATCTGTTCCGAGATAGAACTTACAGCCTTGATATTTTGCAATTCTGAAGGGGCGAAGAATTGTGTCTGCCTCGCTTTCGTCAAAGCTCATATCGTATTTGTTAAGCTCAATTCCGACTCCGAGCGTTGCCGCTTTTGCAAAGAGGCGTTCCATTTCCTCGTCTTGAATGAGGTCAAGAGTTCTCAGTGCTTCCTCACGGCTCTTGGGGTTCAAAAGGTTACAAGCGAGATGAGCGACTCCTATCTTGTGAAAGGGTAACTCCATAGACAAAAGTGCGTCAAGTCGCTCTACCCAAAGCTCTGCACGGCGGGGAGTGTTTTCCTTGTCCTCTTCGCGAATAGTAAAATTTTTCATATGCAGGTGTGTCGTTGGGATTATAACGAAGTCAAAATCGTCAAATCGGCTTCGTGGCATACCAAGACGCATATTTTTATCCATTTCGCACTCGCAACCGAATAGGAATTTGATGTCCTTATCGTGTGGAAGCGGCAGAGATTTTGAGATATGCTCGAAATTTTGCGGAGCATACCAGTTTGATGCACCGTCTATGGCACTGTCCCAATAGTGGTCGGTGATGCAGATAGACGAGAGGGAATTGTCCTTAGCATATTTTAACATTCTTTCGGTGGTCTGCTCCGCGTCAGAGGAGCAAGTCGAAAGATAGGAATGTATATGATAATCGTGGTCTATCTTATATTTCATTGTATTAGAAAATCCCTTTATTGTATTTTATCATAGCGTAAAAGCTTATTCCAATTCCTGTGATAAGGAGAACAGTTGAAGCTACCAATCCTACGGTAGCAAAAATTGAATGTGCGATGACAAACGAAAAAATACCGAGTAAAACGATAGATACTCCGCAAAGAACCGTTCCAAGACCGACAAGTCGCCCAAACGGTTTTTTGTCTTCTTCGCTAACTCTGTGTCGGTGATAGGAGTGTAAAGACGAAATATTTCCTGTCATATTTATAGCACCGAGCACGATAATAAGTATGCCGATGCCTATGGTAATAATAAGTCCTTCTATCATAAAAGCTCCTTAAAAAATGAATGGAATGAGTCTGTATTTTACCTTCTTTTTGTACTCCTCATAGCCTGAAAGTCCCTTTGTCAGCACCTTTTCTTCGTTTATTATTCGAACAACTATAATTACGGGGTAGGCAGAGAGGGGAATAAGTCCCCAAAAAGAGCCGAGGATAAGCGGCATCGGGATAAACATAAGGAGTGTAGCGAGGTACATAGGGTGTCGGACCACTCCGTAAAGCCCTGTGCTTATGACCGTCTGCCCGTTTTGCACTTCAACTGTGCGGGAAAGGTAGGCATTCTCACGAAGCACCTCGGCAAAAATAGCATATCCGATAAGAAATATTACCGATGAGAGAATTACGCACCAGAGGGGAACGTTTGAAAGGGAAAAGCGAAAGTCAAGTGCGGGAATGATAAATGCTGCCACGAACATAAGTCCCGAGAGAGCTACCACCCATTTTTGAGTGCTCTCGTTCTCCTTTTCACTCAGCCTTTTTTCGAGCAGTGCGGGAGCTTTTATATAAAGCACCACGCCCATTATAATAACGGGAACGAAAAGCACTGCCATAAATAGATAGGCGTTGGGATAAAGAAATGTTCCTGCGGGTAAAAATAGCAGAATCGCTATCGCAATTACACCGAATATGAATTTTGTGAGGGCGTTAAGCAGAAGTTTCATATTTTGTTCCTTTTAGGTATGTAAGAATTAGAAATAGAAGGTGAACGAAAGCTCGCCCGACCTCATCTTCAAATAAAAGATAAAAGCAATAAACAGCAGGGATAGGGTGACAAATACGACCTTTTTTAAATTTTCTTTTTTAGATTTAGCTTTTTTTGCTTTTGCTAAATTGCCTTGTATCTCTTCGTCTGTTAAAGTGTTTTTTGCAAGGTTTTTTTGAATTGATGATATAAGCTCCTGTTCGGCAAAAGAGACTATGCTTTCACAAATGGGACATTTGAAATCGTATTCGGTCACCTCAACCTCACCTATCATGCGTGTGCCGTTACTTATCTTGTTATGCTTACGATAGTCGGGATCTCCGGGTTTCACTATTCGTGTTTTTGCAAATTTATATAATCTTTCTCCGCATTTGTGACAGTAATACTTTTTTGTTACCATTCCTATAGGAATAGTATATCTTTTGTTGTTCATTCTTTAATCAGACCTTTCTCTTAAAGTTTCCGAACGAAGCTCTTTTGTTACATGGCTTTTTCTTACGATGTTCATAGTAAGTTTTATGTTGGTTTTTTATTTATGGGTTATAGGGTGAAACACACCACACTTTCAACGTGGGTCATAAGACCAAAAGGTCTCAAAATCGGTCAAAAACGGGGGGTGTAAAGCCAAAAGGTATATTTTTAAGGTTATACCACAATATTTGTCCGAAATCGATATTACATTTTATCACTCTTCCCCATATTACATCTATCGCAAAGTGTTCTTAAATTGCTCGCAATTGTTTGTCCGCCTTTGGCAACTGGAATTATATGATCTACATGCAATTTAACTCCATCTTGGGCACTAGAGCCACATATTTGACATCGGAAATTATCGCGCTTTAAGATATCATATCTTAAAGAATTTGTCATTTTAGCACGTTCTACTTCGATTTGGTGTTGTCGTGTTTGGCGTTGCTTTTTTGCCTCAATCGTATCCTTAAAAATTTTTTCGAATTCTCCATAATGAAAGCTACGATCTTTCCAATAATGGTTTCGACCTTGTGGAGATGTGTATGTGGCTTTGCAATATATCTCCACGTTCACTTGTGGTTCTTTTAATATTTTCTTTTTAAAAACCCGTTCCTCATATTTCAAAAATTTGGTTATAGTAAATCCAAAAGATTGGCAAAATTCTTCAGTAGCACTCGATTTAATATTGTATACTTGATTAATATACTTGTTATATTCTTTTTTGTTTGAGGAAATTTTTTGGATTATGCTACGATAGAATGACTCATTCGAATCAATCAATGATACGAAATAATCATACAAAGACAAATTATCCAACTGCCTTTTTGAATTGCAGGTCGTATGATTTGTATATTTGGATTGTAATGTCATAAAATGTGTAGTGCTGTTTAAAGAAAGTAACGCATTGATTTTTTCACTTTTTTCAACAACAATCTTTTTATTCTTATAGTCAATAATTAAAAACACACAAAGAACGATTATAACAATGCCGACAACAATACTCGCTATAACCGAACCAATATTAACATTGCTTTGAGGTTGCTCAATATCCGTGCTAGTAGTGTTTGATTCATCTTCTATAACATTGCTAATTGAGCTTTCTTCTTTGAGAATATGTTCAATACTTGAAATTGGTTTGATTGAATATTGTGCCCAAGCTGATTGTTGGTACGTTTCAACAGCATCGTCTGGTACATACACCGAAAAAGAGGAATGTACTTTAGTTTGCCAATATTCCGATGGAGTTTGATTGAATATATCTCCAATACTAGGCGGAGTTGGATTATAAATTACCAGTGTTGTTAGATTTCCGCATCCTTCAAAAATGCCGTTTCCAAAGCTTTCAAAACTATAAGGAACAATTACTGTTGATAAATTGTTACACTTAAAGAAAGCCATATCATCAATTCTTTTTAAGTTCCCGTCTTTTGGAAATTCGACTCTTTCTAAATTTCCCATAGAGTGTCCATCTCTTCCAGCAAAAGTCCACGAATTGATAGCTATTAAATTTTTAGATCCTATAATCTCAGTAATTCCTCTTCCAAAGCTACTACCCATATAACTTATTGCTATAATTGGCTTTTTTTCATATATTTCAGGTATTTGTAGAACACCTTCATACTTGTTAGACGAGAATAATCCTGTCAATATTTTCTGTGACATTTCATATCCGCCTTCAATTTCTTCAAAATCAAACTTGTCATAGTCGAAATTGTCAGTATTATCATCGGAGATTTCAACATCACAACCAGATAAACTTATTAAAACAATTAAAATACAGAGAATTGAGTATATTAGTTTTGGTTTTCTTTTCATTTTTGCACGCTCCAATGTTAAAACTGCACCTTAATAAAACAAGCGAAAACATATGTTACGCCAATTCAATATACTGTGGTTTAATATGCCACTCACCGCAGCGCAATGTTAGATCTATCGCTCCCTTTGGAAGCAACTTATTCGTTAAAACAAACCTAAATTCATTTTGATTATTGTGTTTCGCATCATGTATAAATAATGGGTCAACAAAATTATGTATTTTTGAGAGCCATGAATCATCTTTTAATTTATCAAAGTCATAGTAGAATATTTTTTCTCCACGTATTCCCCAATTATCTTCTTTGACACCTTCGCTAATCAGCCGAAAAAGTTCATCCGTATCGAAATATACCATATGCCTTCCTAATATCTTGTTTTCGGGAGGAATTAGAATAGTCAGTTTACCTTCGTCATAAACCGCATTGTTTTGGTTGATTGAAGAGCAACAAAACAAGGGTACACGTAAAGTTTCATCATACGACTGGTAATAAGGATTTGGCACTTGAATGTTCTCTATATAGCAGGGGTGGGTATAAATCGGAACAGTTCCCTCTGAATATTGTCGCTGATTATCCCTTTCATTCATAAACCTGCCTGCGGCACTGAAATATATGTTCCCTTTCATAAAGCCATCTACATGGTCTTTTTCTTTGAATATCTTATAACATAGTGGCATATCATTGTTCCTTTTTCGTTGTATTTTGGTATTTAATCGGTGCATGGAAACATATCAAAGCGTGTTTTTTTGTTGTGAAGTTGCCTTTTTCAAAGAAAAAGTACAATTTGGGCTGAAAACAGTCTTTTTTGCTCAATATGTTTCCCAAAACTGCTGTATTTTGATTTTCGACCATAGGTTGAAAATCACTTTTGTCCCTGTGTTAAAAATCACTAAAACACGAAAAAGAACACCTGCTTTATCGAAAAACACGCTCAAAAGGCTGAAAAATGCCCGTTTTAGGGTCAAAATCGCTTATTTTCTTGTCAGACAAACGACACTTTCAACGTGCCCTGTTCTCGGGAACATATTGACGGGAGTTACCTCGCTCATTTTGTAGCCGAGGGAAATAAGAGTTGCGGCATCGCGGGCGAGGGTGTCGGGATTGCAGGAAATATATACGATTTTTCTCACTTTCTCGTTTGCAAGGAAAGTGAGAAGCTCCTCTGTCGAGCCCTTTCTCGGTGGGTCCATTATGACAGTTGACTTTGAGAGGGCAAAGTCGTGCTTTTCGGCACATTTTCTTATATTTTCGGGCTTGCCTGCATCGGTGCAGTCGAAAATGGCATTATCGATTCCGTTTGACTTCGCATTCTCTCTTGCACACTCGATAGATTTTTCAACAATGTCAATTCCAAGCAAACGGTTTGCCTTGTTTGCCATAGAAAGACCTATCGTGCCCGTGCCGCAGTAGAGGTCGATAATATCCTCGCCGTCGCACTCTGCAAGCTCTTGTGCCTTGCCGTAGAGCAGCTCTGCACCGTCACGGTTGACCTGATAAAACGCCTCGGGGGCTATCTTAAAGCGAAGCGAGCAAAGCACGTCCTCGATATAAGGCTTGCCGTAGATACATCTATACTTGTCACCGAGAACGACGTTTGTATTCTCGCTGTTTTTGTTTATCATAACGCTGACGATTTGGGGAAACTTTTCCTGTATCTCATCAACGAAAATATCCTCTTTGGGCAGTTTTTCGCCTGTAAGCACAAGGCAGAGCATAACTTCGCCCGTTACGTCGGCACTGCGAAGATAAATATGGCGGAGAAGTCCGCGTCCGCTTTTCTCGTCATAGACCGAAATACTGTGCCTGTCGGCAAACTTGCAGACGAAATCCACAATTTCCGCAAAGCTCTCGTTTTGAATCTTACAATCGTTAATGGGAATGATATTATGAGTTTTTGCGGCATAAAAGCCCGCAGATACGCCCGTCTTCGTTTTCGTTACGGGGTACTGAGCTTTGTTGCGGTATCTATACACCTTGCCTGCACACAAAACGGGCAGAACTGTGGCGTCAACCCCTGCCTTTGCGAAGGCGGAACGCACGTATTCACGCTTTTTTAGAAGCTCATGCTCGTATTTGATTCCGCGAAAAACGCAGCCGCCGCACGAAAGCTTTTCACCGCACGCACTCTCTGCGTCCTCTCTGTGAGGAGAGGCACAAATAATCTCCTCGAGCCTTGCTACCGCAAAGCTTTTTGTGATTTTAATTATCTTTGCACGAACGGTGTCACCGCTGACTCCGCCCTTGACGAAAACGACAAGTCCCTCGTGTCTCGCAACACCGCATCCGAGATTGTTTACGTCAACTATTTCAAGCGTTAGGAGGTCACCGTTCTTTAATTGATTATCAAACATAGTACTCCTCAAGAGTCTCAAGGCAAAGACAGCCAAGAGGCTCGTCATATGCCGCACCGCAGTCGATTGCTATGGAATTGTTGCCGCTATGGAATATTTTTCCGTTCTTGCCACCCTCAATTTCATAGGTTGGAGTATGACCGAAAATTATAGTCTTGTCCTTATAGTAGACACGGGCAGTGTCAATGGGTTCGCTTATAAAATCCTCGGGCATACAGTCGTCAAGGTCGAGATCCTCGTCGAAATCGGCAATTCCCGCGTGAACGAGCAGAAAGGTCTTGCCGCCCGCTTCCACCTCTTCGTAAAGAGACATATCCGAGAGGTAGTCAAGCACGCCCTCTCGCTCTTCCTCGTCAAGCTCCTTGAAGTCCTCCACCGTTTTCTGACCTCCGTCAGCAACCCAAGCGGTCATCTCCGAAAGAGTTTCGGCGTCAGGCATATCTCCCTCACGGAGCATCTTGTCTATTGCAGAAAGATACTTGAAAGCCTTGAAATCGTGCTCGCCGAGAATGGGGAGAACGTTATAACGCATACTTATATCGTTTATAAGCTTTATAGAATCCTCGCCGTAGTCGACTACGTCACCGAGGACGTAAAGCACGTCGCTGTCCTTGAGGTTTATAACCTTCAATAGCGACTTGAATTTTTCATAATTTCCGTGTATATCCGAAACAACGTACGTCATTTTTAACCTCCGTTATATTCTCTTTGTTGTGTTACTGTTAAATATTTCCGATTCTATACCGAGGTCTCTGAGTGTGTCTGCCAAAAAAGTGCAGACGGGTGCCTCGGTGTAAAAATGTCCCGCTTCAATGAGATTTATTCCTATTTCGGGAGCGTCCGTGAGTGCGTGATGACCGAGCTCACCGCTCAGGTAGGTGTCAGCTCCTGCCGCAACTGCGGCACTTAGTTCGTCCTTGCCGCTGCCGCCGAGTACCGCAACCTTAAACACTGCCTTGTTTGCGTCGGCTATCGAGACGGTTGGGGCACCGAGGGTGTCCTTTACGAACTGTGCAAACCCGAAAAGCTCGACGGGAGCCTCAAGCGTTCCTATTCTGCCGATTCCGTCGCCAAACGGCACGGCATCTTTTAGGTTAAGAAGTCCTGCGAGAATATCGTTGACTCCGCCCCCTGCCGCGTCAAGCCTTGTGTGGAAGGACATTACCGAAATTCCCGCACGAATGAGCTTTATCGCCTTGGACGATATGAAATGCTCATCATTTATTGCTTTGAGTCCCTTGAAAATCATAGGGTGGTGGGAGAGAATGACGTCAAAGCCGCCCTCGATTGCTTTGTCAACGGCCCCGTCGGTCACGTCAAGAGAGACGAGCACTCGCTTCACCTCTCGCTCCCCATCGGGACAGCACATAAGTCCGTCGTTGTCCCACTCGCAAGAAAGCTCTCTCGGAAAAGAATTGTCAAAATGCTTATAAAGCTCGAGAACAGTCATTTTTTATCTCCTTTAATTTTTCTATCAGTCCGTCCTCAAAGGTTGAATCGGTAAGAGCAGAATGCTTTGCCGTGCTTATTCTCTCGAGGATATTCAGGTGGTGGCAGACAAGCGCTACGAGTTGCTCTCCGCCCGCATTTATATTAAGTCTGCCAAGCAGAAGCTCGGCATCGTTATAGTCGATATTTTTATTTTTGCCGCTATATTCGGCACAAATTATTTGGTATAGCTTTTCTTCCTTTACTATTCGCTCGAAAAGAATCTCAAAGCCGTTTTTTAAGAGATATTCTCTAAGTATCTCGGGGTGAGTCATAGGCTGAAGCACAAGCCTTATCTTAGGATCTTTCGTAAATGGTGCATCATCAATAATAGACGCGATAAGCTCTCCGCCCATACCGCAAATGAGAATATCGGTGGGAGAATATTTGTCTATGCCCGAAAGCCCCGCACAGTGAACGGTCGTTATTTTGTTTTCGAGGTGTTGCTCCTCTACGTTCTTTTTTGCACGGAGATAGGGTCCCTCGTTTATGTCGGATGCAACGGCACCTACAGCCCGTCCCTCGCTTACAAGTGCTATCGGGAGATATGCGTGGTCGGTGCCCACGTCGGCAACGAAAGCACCGTGCCTGACAAGCTCGGCTACTGCTCTGAGTCTCGGTGTAAGACCTTTTGTTTTAGTTTCCATAAAAGCCTTTCTATTAAAATACGGCAATGCCGCAGATTTCAGATTTAGACGGGGCTACGGCATAGCCACAGCCCCGTTAAAAATTACTTTGTCTCGAGATATGCGTTTATCTTTGCAACGAGTGCGTCTGCATCGGTGCCGTGTACCATACAAGCGTCAGCAATTGACTCTCCTCTTGCTGAGGGGCAGCCGAGACAGTGCATTCCTATTTCAAAAAAGAAACGTGCAGTATCGGGACAAGCGTCAAGAACGTCACCGATAATGGACTCTTTGGTTACCTTCATTGTTTCAAAACTCCTTTCTATATGTAATATTATTATATAAATTATAAAATAAAATTATATGGTTGTCAATAGTTTATCCGTCTTTGAGTAATACTTGCAGAGCGTTTTTCGGTATCTTTTGGAACTCTTCTTTTAAACTTTAAAAAAATTATTGCATAATGGGGAGTTTTGTGATATAATCATAAAGTTAAAGAGACAGATAATAGGCTTTTGCCTTGGGAGGTATATATTGATAATCGCACTTGAAGAAGCTAAATATAAACTTGTTGGAATGAGAGAGGACGTGAGTGAGCTTGGCTCGGCTCTTAAAATTGACGAGCTTAAAAAAATGGCAGAAGAGCTTGACGCAAAGACTCTCGAACCTGATTTCTGGACACTTGAGGATTCCTCAAAGATACTCCAGAAGCTGAAGCAGACAAAGGACGTTATAGAGAGCTATGAGGAGCTTTGCAGCCGTCTTGAGGATGCTATCACACTTGCGGAGATGGCAATTGAGGAAAACGATGAGAGCTGTGTCGAGGAGGTCGAGAGCGAGCTTAACGAGATAGCAAAGGCGACCGAGACAAAGCGTATAGAGGTTCTTTTGTCAGGTGAGTATGACAAGAATAACGCAATAGTATCCTTCCACCCCGGAGCAGGCGGAACTGAGGCTCAGGACTGGGCACAGATGCTTTATAGAATGATAACCCGTTGGGCAGAAAGACATGGGTTTAAATATAAGCTTATCGACTGGCTCGACGGAGATGCGGCAGGTATCAAGAGTGCTACCATTATGGTAGAGGGACTCAATGCTTACGGCTATCTTAAGAGTGAGAACGGAGTGCACAGACTCGTCAGAGTTTCCCCCTTCGATGCAGCAGGTCGCCGTCAGACCTCTTTCTCGTCTATCGAGGTTATGCCCGAGTTTGAGAACATAGATAAGGTAGAGATAAGAGACGAGGACATTGAGGTTACTGCCCACCGTTCGAGCGGTGCGGGCGGTCAGCACATCAACAAGACCGACTCGGCAATACGAATCCTTCACAAGCCTACGGGAATAGTTGTCGGCTGTCAAACCGAGCGTTCTCAGCTTCAAAATAAGGAAACTGCAATGAAGATGCTTAAGGCTAAGCTTATGGAGATAAAGCTCCGTGAGCGTCTTGACACCATTGAGGATATCCAGGGTAACAAGACTAATATCGAGTGGGGCTCCCAGATACGCTCATACGTATTTATGCCCTACACTCTTGCAAAGGATACCCGTACCGGATACGAGGACGGAAACATCAATGCCGTTATGGACGGAGAGATAGACGGATTTATAAACGCATATCTCAAAATGAATGCAGGAAAATAATATATAATTTCTAAAATAACCGAAAATATGATGGCTGTTCGTTGGTTCTAAGTGATAAAAAATACAATTTCTCAGGAAATAAATCGTAGAATTGAAAACGAACGGCGTTAGAACTTAAAATATAAAAAATCGACATTTGATTTTAAAATAGTTTGCGAAATAATAAGGAGTTATATTGAATATATATTATTTTTCGACACAATCAAATGTAAAGGAATGACAAAAAATGCTTGAACTTAGAAATATATCGTATACGCCCGACGGTGTGCATATGATATTGAAAAACGTAAATTTGAAGATATCCGACCGTTTTGTTGCCGTAACGGGACCTAACGGAAGCGGAAAATCTACGCTTGCGAAAATTATCGCGGGAATTATCGCACCGACGTCGGGACAGATACTCCTTGACGGAGTCGATATAACCGATATGTCGGTGACCGAAAGAGCTAAAAACGGTATAAGCTTTGCTTTTCAGCAGCCCGTAAGATTTAAAGGTATTACCGTAAAGCGTCTCATAACGCTTGCGGCGGGTAGGGAAATAAGCTTTGCTGAGATATGCTCGTATCTTTCGGAGGTTGGCCTTTGTGCGAAGGACTACGTTGACCGTGAGGTCGACGCATCTCTTTCGGGTGGAGAGCTTAAGAGGATTGAGATAGCTATGATAAACGCGAGAGGCACGAAGCTCTCTGTTTTTGACGAGCCCGAGGCGGGTATCGACCTTTGGAGCTTCAACAATCTCATTAAAGTTTTCCGCAATATGTACGAGCGTACAAAGGGAACTATCATAATCATTTCTCATCAGGAGAGAATACTTGATATTGCTGACAAAATCATCGTTATAGACGGTGGAGAGGTTGCAAATTACGCTGATAAAGATGATATTTTTCAGCACCTTATTAACGTAAGAAGCACCTGTAGAAAAGCGTCGGGTGAGGTGACTGTAAATGGATAATATTCAAAAAGAGCTTTTAAGACAGGTTGCCGATATTCACGAAGTGCCCGAGGGGGCGTATTCGCTCCGTATCAACGGAAAACTTCACGGCAAAAATTCTACCGAGAATATTCAAATAGTTACAAAAGAGGATAAGCCCGGAATCGACATATATATAAAAGCGGGAACGAAAAACGAGAGTGTTCATATTCCTGTTCTTCTTTCTCAAACGGGAATTAAGGAGCTTGTTTACAACGATTTCCACGTTGGCGAGGATTGCGACATCGTTATCGTTGCGGGCTGCGGTATCCATAACGGCGGCTCGGGAGACAGTGAGCATAGCGGAATTCACTCCTTCTATCTCGCAAAGAATGCTAAGCTTAAGTACATTGAGAAGCATTACGGTGCGGGAGACGGTAACGGAAAGAACGTTATGAACCCCACGACCTACGTTGAGCTTGCGGAAAATGCTTATATGGAGATGGAAACGGCTCAGATAAAGGGTGTTGACTCGACTGACAGAACGACACGTGCCGTTCTTGCGGAAAACGCAGTCCTTAAGGTCAGTGAGAAGATAATGACTCACGGCGAGCAGTATGCAAAAACCACCTTTGAGGTGGATCTTAACGGAGAAAACTGCGGCACGCACGTTATTTCACGTTCTGTTGCTTGTGATAACTCGAAGCAGCTATTCGTTTCTCTTATAAACGGCAATAACGTTTGCTCGGGACATACCGAGTGCGACGCTATTATTATGGATAATGCACGTGTAGAAGCCGTGCCGAAGATAAGTGCGAATCACGCGGAAGCATCGCTTATTCACGAGGCGGCTATCGGTAAAATTGCAGGTGAGCAGCTTGTGAAGCTTATGTCTCTCGGACTGACTGAAAAAGAGGCAGAGGAAGAGATTGTAGGCGGTTTTCTCAAATAATCAAAGAACGAACAAAAATTAAGGCAGAGCGCGATACGCTCTGCCTTTTTTAAAAATGCTAAAAATGTAAAATTATGGATTTTTAACTCAAATATTCTCGAAAAACGGACTTTTTACAAAAATATCCCGTTTTTTTTGAAGAAAAAATGTAAAAAAATCGATGTGTCGTAAATGTAGAAAAACTCGTTCATAATTTGTGTAAATGTCACAATTTTTGTTTGTTTTACACCAATGACAAAACGTGTCTTTGCGGGGGTGCAGTAAAAATTATTTACCGTAAAACTTTGGTAATTAAATAAAATTGTTTTAAATAGTAACGGAAAACCTGATAAATTAAGAAATACATGACTTTTTGAAAAGTAATTTAAATTTACCTTTTGTGATTGAAAAACAAAGTTTCGGTTAAAAATGACGAAAAATATTAAAATTGGCATATTTTTACATAGGCAAAAACGCCCTTATATATATAATAAATTTGAGAAGGTTTTCTTGACAAGGAAGGAATTTTTGTGGTATTATAGTCGTGCGGATTTATGCGGGTATGGTATAACTATGCCCTAAACGCTATAAAACTAACCGGCAAGATGCCGAGACAACCTCAAAATCTAAAGATCCGAGTTTGGTTTTGGGAGAATTCATCAGGAGGAAGAGTTAATGAAAAGAGCGAAATTACAAAGATTACTTGCCTTTGTACTCGCATTCTTGTTCATAGTAAGCAGTGCGGTGACCGTGTCTGCTGCGGGCGAAAACAGCTCGGTTACGGACAAGACTACGAGCGATATAAAGGCTTTGCTTAATGCGATTTCGTACAACGACTACTGTGAGGACAACGTAGACGTCCCCAACGCGACCGAGGAGATCGTTATCGATGCGACCGAGGCGTACACCTTTGCTACAAAGGGCGGAGAGATCTACAATGAGACCTCACAAATACCCGAGGAGAAAAAAGCAGATTTTGCATACGTTGATACCTTCGACGGCAAAAAAGGCTTGTATCTTCCCGGAGTTGGAACTGCAACGTGGACTACCGATAAGATAACCGCTGCAGGAAAATACAACATCGTAATAGATTACTACCCGATACAGAACAAATCGGCTGATATCGAGCGTATCTTTATGATAAACGGAAAGGTGCCCTTCGCTGAGGCTCGATACATCACCGTATCGAAAATCTGGAGAAATGCGTACCCCGACGGAGCATTCCTTGTTCCCAAAGGTGAGACGGCAGCTTCTTATCTTGCAAAGGCAACGGAGATAGGCATTAAGGCACGTGAAGAGCAGAGAGAGGACGGTACTTACGTCGTTTACACAATGCCCGAGTACTTCACAGCTGACGTTTCCGAGGCGATAGACGCACAGACGATAAGATTCTTTACAACAGATATTGACGAAAACGAGATCCGTTCGACTCTCGCACAGGATCCTGAGTGGTCAACCTACCAGTTCAAGGATTCCAACGGCTTTACCTTCGTTCCTTTCGAGTTTGCTATCGGACCGAACGTTGATAAAAACGGTAACAACGTCGTAACCTTCTCGCTTGAGGCTGTAAACGAGCCTATAGTTATTTCCTCTATCAAGCTCGTTCCTGTTGAGGAATTGCCTACGTATTCGGAATACCGCAAGCAGTTCGAGGGTGAGCCCGAGGGCACCGGCAAGGTAAAGGTCGAGGCTGAGTATTTTGACGCTACCTCGTCACAGACGGTATATCCTATCGAGGATAGAACAAACGCGGCTAACTCTCCTTCTTCTACAAAGAGAACTCTTCTCAACACTATAGGCGGAGAAAAGTGGCAGACAGCAGGTCAGTGGATAACCTACAAGTTCTCGGTTGACGAGAGCGGTATGTACGAGATAGCAACAAAGTTCAGACAGAACGTGCTTGACGGTATGTACACCTCACGTGCACTTTATATTTACAGTGACAACACCGTTGCTGAGGGCGAAAAGGGCTACTATGACGGAATTCCTTTCGAGGAAGCAACCGGAATGCAGTTCTCTTACGCTGACCAGTGGCAGTCCAACGTACTTAACAATGGCGAGACCGAATTTGAATTCTATTTCAAAGAGGGTGTCGTTTACACCATAAAGCTTGAGGTCTCACTCGGAACTATGGGACAGGTCGTAAATACCGTCCAGACCTCGCTTAACTCAATAAACTCGGATTACCTTAATATACTTAAGCTCACAGGTACTAACCCCGATGATTACCGTGACTACGGCTTTAACCGTATAATGCCCGACACGATGGTTGACTTCATTATTCAGTCCCGTACGCTTTATGCAGTGTCCGAGCAGATTCAGGCTATTTCAAGCGGTAAGAGCTCGATGACCGCAACCCTTGAGCGTGTTGCTTGGTTGCTTGAGAGAATGGGACAGGATCCCGAAAACGAGGTTGCTAAAAACCTTGACCAGCTCAAGAGCTACATCGGTACACTCGGTACTTGGCTCAGTGACGCAAAGACTCAGCCTCTCCAGCTTGACTACCTCGTAGTTCAGCCCAAGAGCGAGGATGTTCCCGCAGCTACCGCAGGATTCTGGAAGTCGCTCGTTCACGAGGTTTCGAGCTTTATTCAGTCATTCTTCAGAAACTACGACAGAATGGGTGCTATGGAAGAGATCTCTTCCGAGGATGCCGTTGAGGTTTGGCTCGCGTACGGACGTGACCAGTCTCAGGTTATCCGTGCCCTTATAAATAACGATTTCACACCTCATACCAAGGTTCCCGTTGACCTTAAGCTCGTTGCGGGTGGTACACTTCTTCCTTCTATCCTGTCAGGTAGAGGACCTGACGTGTATATAGGTCTCGGACAGGGAGACGTTATCAACTACGCTATTCGTGGTGCACTTCTTCCTATTGAACATTATGAAGGCTTTGACGATGTTGCCGATGACTTTAACGAGGCGGCAATGATAGTTATGGAGATCGAGGATTCCACAGGTGCAATGCACACCTACGGACTTCCCGAGACTCAGTCCTTCGAAATGATGTTCGTCCGTGAGGATATCCTCGCAGACCTTAACATTGAAATTCCCAGAACTTGGGACGACGTGCTTGAGGCGGTTCCCGTTCTTCAGGCAAACAACATGCAGATCGGTATGCATACCAACTACCAGATATTCCTTTATCAGGCAGGCGGTGAGCTTTATGCCGACGGCGGTATGAGAATCAACCTCGACTCAAACGTTGGTCTTGAGTCCTTCGATACGATGTGTAGCTTCTTCACAAAGTATTCGTTCCCCTATCAGTACAACTTCTCCAACCGTTTCAGAACAGGTGAGATGCCTATCGGATTTGCGGCATACGCTGCAACCTACAACCAGCTCAAGGTATTTGCTACCGAGATCGAAGGTTTGTGGAGCTTCTACCCCGTTCCCGGATACGAGGATGAAGAGGGTAATATAAATAATGTATCCGTTTCCGCAGCTTCGGCTATCGTTATGATCACGGATTGTAGCAATGAGCAGGGCTCTTGGGAATTTATGAAGTGGCACGTCGGTGCACAGTGCCAGGCAGACTACTCTAACGAGATGGTTGCTATCATCGGTCCTTCTGCAAAGCACGCAACCGCTAACGTTGAGGCACTTGCAAGCTTGCCTTGGACTTCTGCTGAATATGAGCAGCTTTCAGCTCAGTTCAACAACCTCGCATCTATTCCTAACTACCCCGGAAGCTATATTCTTGCTCGTTATACAAGCTTCGCGTTCCTTGCAGCTTATAACGACGGTAAGGATCCCGTTGAACAGCTCCAGAGTTATATCACTACTATAAATAAGGAAATAACTCGTAAGCGTGAGGAGTTCGGACTCGAAACACTTGACTACGTAGGTCAGACTCTTGCTCAGAAGCGTATGCTTCAGGCGATCGATGCTCTTGAGGAAGCTAAGGCATCCTCGGCATTCAAGTCGGAGTATGACAAGGATTACAACATTGCTCTTGAAGTAATGGACGGCGGTGAGTCCACCGACTTTGCTTCTATCGGTGCGGCGGCAGCAGCCCTTAAGGAGCTTAACGCAGAGCTCTTCGGCAGTGCAGTCGATTATATGGAAAGAGCAGTCAAGTGCTTGAAAGAATACGAAAACTACAAATAATATAATGATAGCAAAATCTATTTAAGGAGACGAAGCAAAAATGTCACAAAAAACAGCAACGAAAAAGGCTGTGTCCCGTAAGGATATGACTAAAGCTCAGTGGACCTGGAAAGAGATGAAGCGTAATAAGGTTGCGTATCTTATGATAGCTCCTTATATGATAATCTTTTCACTGTTTACCCTTCTTCCCGTGCTTTTGTCGATGATCCTCAGCTTCACAGACTTCAATATGCTTGAAATGCCTACGAAGTTCAATCTTGACAACTACATCAGGCTTTTCCTCGATGATGACATATTCATCACCGCACTTAAAAATACATTTATTTTCGCAGTTATCGTAGGACCTGCTTCCTACATAATGTCCTTTATGGTCGCTTGGTTCATCAACGAGCTTTCGCCCAGAATAAGAGCTATCGTAACTCTTATCTTCTATGCACCCTCGATCTCCGGTCAGGTTTACCTCGTTTGGGGTACACTTTTCTCGGCTGACTCGTACGGTTGGGCAAACGCAGTTCTTCTTGAGCTTGGCATCATAAGTGAAGAAATAGCGTTCTTCCAGGATGCAGACTGGGTAATGCCACTTTGTATCGTGGTTGCTATCTGGACCTCGCTCGGTACTTCCTTCCTGTCCTTTATCGCAGGTCTTCAGGGAATTGACCGCTCGCTCTTCGAGGCGGGTGCCGTTGACGGAGTTAAGAACAGATGGCAGGAGCTTTGGTACATAACGCTTCCGAGTATGAAGCCTCAGCTTATGTTCGGTGCGGTCATGTCCATTACGTCGTCCTTCGGTTTTGGAGGAATTGTTACCGCACTCTGCGGATTCCCGTCAGTTGACTACGCGGCACACACTATCGTTCACCATCTTGAGGACTACGGTAGTATGCGTTTCGAGATAGGTTACTCGTCAACCATAGCGGTTGTGCTTTTCGCAATAATGATTGGTGCAAACGTTTTGGTTAAGAATATGATTTCAAAGGTAGGTTCGTGATATGGCAAAGTTAAGAACAAGAAAACACAAAGTCGTACTCGCGCGATCTGCCGGCGGTGACGCAGGTATTACGGCAATTCTCGTAATACTCGGCGCGTTCATGTTTATCCCTATGTATTACGTTGTCATCCAGTCCTTCAAGCCTCTTGACGAGCTCTGGATGTTCCCCCCGAGATTTTACGTAACAAGTCCTACTATTGGTAACTATACTGATCTGTTCCTCTTGATGAACACCTCTTGGGTGCCCTTCTCGAGATACATATTCAATACGGTATTCACCTCGGTTGTAGGTACTGTCGGAAACCTTTTCTTCTCGTCACTTGCAGCTTACTCAATGGCGAAGATCAAGTTCCCGGGCGGAAAAACAATGTTTAAGACGGTTAGAACGTCACTTATGTTCCACCAGACAGTTACCGGTGTAACAAGCTTTATTTTGATGAGTGCTTTCAGATGGATAGATACTTACTGGGCAATAATTATTCCCGCTTGGGCAACCTCGCTCGGTCTCTACCTTATGAAGCAGTTTATGGAAACCAACGTACACGATACCGTGCTTGAGAGTGCCCGTCTTGACGGTGCAGGAGAGCTTAAGACGTTCTGGATAATTGCAATGCCTATGGTTAAACCCGCTTGGCTTACACTTATCATCTACTCGTTCCAGGGACTTTGGAACCAGGGCTCTTCGATATATATTCACTCCGAGCAGCTCAAGTCGTTTAACTACGCAATCGGTCAGATCACAGCCGGAGGTGTTAAGCGTCAGGGAGCAAGTGCGGCAGCAACGGTTATTATGATGCTCGTTCCCATTCTCGTATTCGTAATTTCGCAGTCGAACATTATCGAAACGATGGGATCCAGTGGTATGAAGGACTAAGGAAGGAGAAGACGTATGAAGAAATTTTATTCAATTCTTTGTTTGGTGTTTGTAGCACTTATGGTCTTTGCTCTTCCTGCTTCTGCGGCGGCTCCTTATCAGACCTACACCTACTCGATTTCGGGTACGTCGCTCGATTCGCCCGATGCTTATTCACCTGCAAAGACGATCGACTCAAAGTACATCGGTCTTCTTGATAAGAGCGTAATGTCCGCTCTTTATCCCGACCTCTCGAGCGAAGATCTTGCTAAGAAGATGGTAGCCTTCGAGGACGCGGCTGACCTTGAGACAGACGAGTTCGGCAACGTATATATTGCAGATACCAAGAACAACAGAATCCTCGTTCTTGACCGTTACTACAAGCTTAAATTCATCATTGATGAGTTTATCAACGATCAGGGCGTTCCGGATTCACTCAAGAGCCCTAAGGGCGTATTTATCACAAAGGATAAGATAGTTGAAGGTAAAAAGGTTGCCGGAAAGATCTACGTTTGTGATACGGACAACAACAGAATCGTAACCTTTGACCAGAACGGACATTTTCTCCAGAGAATTAGTGCTCCTGAGTCAAAGATCATCGAGAGTGATACAGTTTATAAGCCTATCGCAGTTGCGGTAGATAAGTATGACAGACTTTACGTTATCTCCCAGACAACCTACGAAGGTGTTATAGTAATGACCGAAGAGGGCGAGTTCACACAGTACGTGGGTGCTCAGAAGGTCGTTATTTCGGCTTGGGAAATTCTTTGGAGAAGATTCCAGACCGAGGAGCAGAGAGCTCTTTCCGAGGAATTCATTTCGGTTGAGTTCAACAATATTTCTATAAATGACGAAGGTCATATCTACGTTACAACCTCTGCAATCGCACCGGCTCAGGTCGAGAGTGCAATCCTTTCGAAGAGTAAGAGCCACGAGTACGCTCCCGTTAAGCTTCTTAATGCTGCGGGTGATGAGATAATGCAGAGAAACGGCTTTTATCCTCCTTCGGGTGAAGTTGATATAAGAGCATCGAGCCCCACACAGACAATAAAGGGTGCATCGACCATCGTTGACGTGGCGGTTGGACCTGAGGAGACTTGGTCTATTATAGATAAGAAGAGAAGCCGTGTGTTCACATACGACACGCAGGGTAACCTTCTCTTTGCATTCGGTGACACAGGTCACCAGCTTGGTAACATTACCAGCAACGGACTTTTCGCAGTAACCTATCAGGGAGAGAATATGCTTCTTCTTGACGAGGCGAACAAGTCCTTCACAGTATACCAGCTTACCGAGTACGGTAAGATAATCCTCAACGCACTCCACAATACTAACACACGTCAGTATGACAAGGCAGTTGAGGACTGGATGGAGATCCTTAAGAGAAACTCCAACTTCGACGCAGCTTACATCGGTATCGGTAACGCACTTTACAGAAGCGGTAAGTACACCGAGGCTATCGAGTACTACAAGTCGGCATACGATACTGCTAACTACTCGAACGCATATAAGGAGCTTCGTAAGGAGTGGATCTCCAAGTACATCATCCTTATTCCTATAATCGTTATTGCAATTTGCGTTGCTTGTTCTCAGTTTATGAAGTTTGCAAACAAGGTCAATCGCCGTGTTGCTACTTCGGGTGAAAAGATCACCTACGGTAAGGAATTGCTCTTTGCCTTCCACGTAATATTCCATCCCTTCGATGGATTCTGGGACCTCAAGCACGAAAAGAGAGGCTCTGTAAGAGCGGCAATTACGATACTTGCAGGAACGATAGCGGTATTCTACTACAACGCTATCGGTCAGGGTTACATAATGAACCCGCAGGGCAAATACTCCACCATATTCGGAGTAGCAATAAGCGTGCTCGTTCCTTTCTTCCTCTTCATCGTTTCAAACTGGTGTCTTACCACCTTGTTTGAGGGTGAAGGAAGCTTCAAGGACGTGTTCGTAGCTGCATCTTATGCCCTTACTCCTTTCCTTATTCTCGTAATCCCCGTTACCATCGCAACAAACTTCGTAGTTTCAAGTGAGACTGATATTCTTAATCTCTTGCTTACTATCGCATTTATCTGGATGGGATTGCTCCTTGTCCTTGGAGTGATGGTTACACACGACTATATGATAGGAAAGAACATTCTCACAATTCTCGGTACCATAATCGGTATGGTATGTATAATGTTTATCGCAATTCTTTTCTCAACACTTCTCGGAAAGCTCGTAGGCTTTGTAACGAACATAGTTGATGAGATTAGATTTAGAATGTAAGACAGACGGGAGGAAAAAGATATGAAAAAATTCAATAGAATATTGTCCGTCCTCTTGGCTGTGCTTATGCTAATGGGTTCGTTCAGCCTTAGCGTTTTCGCGGCTGAGGAAAACCCCGCTTCAAGATACGAATATGACACAACAAGAACTACCCTTGATTATATGAAGGGACAGGTTCTTACCTACAACGAGGAGGGCAAGCTTGCGACTGATGCTGCGGGAAAGGCTATCGTTGCTACCGATGAGGCAGGAAATCCCATCGTAGTTGACAGTGCAGCTGAAAGACTCGAGTATATGGACCTTCGTCTTGAAAAGGACGGTCACCGCTTGTATATCGACGCATATACCGGTGAGATCGCGGTTGAAAATATCGCGACGGGCGAGGTGCTTTTCTCAAACCCCTACGACGTAGGAGCTACAACGTCTACTGACAGTATCAAGGCTCAGCTTTTGTCTCAGATCGTTGTAAAATATACCGATATTTCACAGAATAACGCAGAAAACACCTTCTACAGCTATACTGAGGCTGCAAAGCGTGGACAGATCGATATAAAGAACATCAAGAACGGTATCCGTGTAGAGTACTCTATCGGACGTGAGCAGTCAAAGATGCTCGTTCCTATGCTTATCGAAAAGGAAGCGTTTGAAACAAAGATCGTCGAGCCCCTCAAAGAGGCTATGGGTGAGACAAACTTCGAGTTCAGAAAGTTTATGGCGTTCTACTCAAAGTTTGACAGAACCGAATACTTCGGTGAGGCACTTGATGCAGCTCAGAAGAAGTATCCTATATTCAAGCAGATGGACTTCTATATCATAGACGACTCTGCAAGTGAAATCGATATTGCCCGTATGGAGCAGAACATAAAGACTTACGCTCCTGACTACACATTTGACGACCTTGACGAGGACCACCTCAAGACAGGATACGAGAGTGAAGATGCAAATCCGCCTCTCTTCAGAATGGCACTTGAGTACACCCTCGACGAAAAGGGACTCAGCGTAAGACTTCCTTCGAACGGTATCCGCTTTAACGAGACACTTTACCGTCTCAAGAGCGTGGATATTCTTCCTTATATGGGTGCGGCAGCTAACCCCGGTGAAGGATATTCCTTCTTCCCGGACGGCTCGGGTACACTTTTTGACTTCGAGAAGATCCAGCAATCCGGCGCTACAACAACTGTAACGAGCAAGGTTTACGGTCAGGATTTCGCTTACCACACAATTACAGGTAAGCACCAGGAGGATATAAGATATCCCGTTTACGGTATGGTCGATACGTACGATGTGCTTAAGGAAACAGGTGCTGAGTACATAGCTAAGGATTACGAAAATGCAAAGCCCGACGAGCGTCCCGAGACCGCTGAAAGAAAGCGTGGTTTCGTTGCGATAATCGAAGAGGGTGACGCAATGATGGAGATCACCACATACCACGAGACAAAGTCTCACAAGTACAATGCAGTTAAGGTTTCGGTATATCCCCGTCCTCAGGATACCTACAACGTAGCTGACGCTATTTCGGTAGGTACAAACAGTGAGTGGACGGTAGTTTCCTCGAGAAAGTACACGGGAAGCTACAGAATAAGATATATCATGCTTACTCCCGAAGAGTCTCAGGATAAGGTAGAAAAGAACGTATACGATTGTTCTTACGTTGGAATGGCTGTTGCTTACCGTAATTACCTTATTGAAAAGGGAATACTCAATAAGCTTACCGCTGACGACGTAAAGAAGGACATTCCTCTTTACATCGAGACATTCGGTGCAATTCCCACGACCGAAAAGATACTTTCTATCCCCGTTACCGTTATGACTCCTCTCACATCCTTTGAGGATATTGAGACAATGTACGGCGACTTCGCAAACAAGGGCGTTACAAACATCAACTTCATACTTACCGGATATAATGACGGCGGTATGTATTCGGGTGTTGATTACAGCGTTGATTTCGAGAAGAATGTCGGCGGAAACAAGGGCTTCGAGCAGCTCGTTAAGAATGCTAAGGAAAAAGGATTTGGCGTATATCCCGACTTCGATTTCGCTTACCACTCCAACGATGCACTCTTTGACGGAGTAACACTTAAGAAGCACCTTGTAAAGACTATCGATAACAGATATGCAAACAAGCGTGAATACAGTGCAACTAAGCAGATGTACCTCAGCTTCTTCGAGCTTATCATCTCGCCTGCATACTTCAACCACTTCTACGAGCATCTTACGGACGATTACGTAGAGCTCGATCCTATCGGAATCTCCGTTTCGACGCTCGGTAACTCGCTCAACTCCGACTTTGACGAGAAGGAGCCTTACAACCGTGAGGACGCTAAGAAGTTCACAGTCGAGGCATTCGAGTACCTCGATGAAAAGTATGACAGCGTAATTACTTCCGAGGGTAACTCGTTTACATGGAAGTACGTTGACCACATTACCGACATAGCACTTGACTCCAGCCGTTATTCTCAGGCAGGAGCGGCAGTTCCTTTCCTTGGTATCGTTCTTCACGGCTATATCCAGACAGCAGGAACTCCTATCAATATGGAAGGTAATATTGACTATGCACTCCTCAAGGCAATTGAGAACGGTGCATCGCTGAAGTTCATCCTTTCTTACAGAAATACCGCAGCTCTTAAGAACTCCGGCTCTGCAAAGGACCAGAAGGACCTCAGCACGTACTACTCTATCAGATACGACATTTGGTTTGATGACGTTGTAAGCATTTACAGCGAACTCAACTCGCTCCTCGCAGGAGTTCAGACATCCTCGATCACTGAGCACCGCTTTGTTGACGGTATCCGTGTTCCCGACGATGACGAGCTTGTTGCCGATGCAAAGGCAGTTATAGACGAGCTTGTTGCACTTGAGAACAAGATCCTCGGCGTTGCAAACGATAAGGACAGAGCTACTCTTCTTGCAGCACGTCTTTCTATACTTGATAAGTACGATGCAGTTCCTAAGAACGTAACAACTATCGAGAGCTACTACAAGACTCTTACAACGGTTGACACAGTTTCTGCTGACGGAACAGTCGTTCAGGTAGCAAGAGCTGACCAGCTTAAGACACTTGTTGAGACTTACAAGACCGAGAAGAAGGCACTTGACGCTCTTAATGCAGAGCTTCTCGAGCTTGAGAAGGACGCAGAGGCAAATGCTGACGCTATCAAGGCAAAGACAAGTGAGATCACTGCAAAGACAAGAGACGTTAACAAGGCGTTCGACAATGCTAAGAAGCTTGTAAACGATGCTTACACAACTACAAACAGAATTCTCGGTGCAGCTGATACCGTAAAGGCTATGGCTGAGGATGCAAGAGAGGCTTACGAGATTCTCTCAGCAGACGGCACAACAAATTCTGCACTTCTCGCAGAGCTTAAGACAAAGGTTGAGTCTCTTGAGAAGACTGCTGCTGATATGCTCCGCAAGGCAGATGATTCCGTAGCTTACGCACAGAACACTATCTTCAGAGCAGTTGACGGCGTACTCGAGGGAATCGTTAAGTACGAGAAGCCCGTTGAGACCGAGACAGTTGTAGAAGAGAAGGAAGAGGCAGTTGAGGAAGCAACAAGCAAGTATGCTTCCGATGACGATAGAATTGCTTACGTTGAATATGAAAACGGCACAGCATTCTTGCTCAACTTCAACAACTACGCAGTAAGAACCGAGCTTAACGGTACAATCTACAAGATAAATGCTTACGACTATCTTGTAGTAAACATGGCAAACTAATGAAAGGGAGGTAATAGAAATGACAAAAGACGTAAAGCTTAATGCTCCAAAAAGAAGAAAAATTGCCTCTCTTGAAAAGAAAAAGGCAAGAGCAGGTTGGATATTCGTGCTTCCTTTCGTAATAGGATTCGCACTTATATATCTTCCTATCATATTTGACTCGATCAAATTCACCTTTTATGAAATGACAAACGTGCCCAACTATAAGGGAGGAGGATATATCCTCACTCCCGTGGGCCTTGAAAACTACTACGACGCACTGTTCGTTGACCCCGACTTCGTGCAAACGCTTGTCGCAGGTCTTGAAAAGCTTATATTCGACGTACCTATGATACTCATCTTCTCGCTCTTTATGGCAGTAATGCTTAACCAGAAGATGGCGGGACGTGCAGCTTTCAGAGCAATATTCTTTATCCCCGTTATTATCTCCACAGGTCTTATGGCAGATATTAGCGAACAGAATATGCTTATGCAGACGATGGACAGTGCTGAGGGTATTTCGGACGGTACAGGCTCGAGTGCAGCGAGTGAGATCGTTACGGCGATGGACTTCCAAAAGCTATTCGCTAATATGGCGGTAGGTGAGGAGCTTCTTAACTACGTTGTATCCGCAATCAACAATATTTACGATATTGTAAACCGTTCCGGAGTTCAGCTTCTTATATTCCTTGCGGGACTTCAGTCAATTTCACCTGCTATTTATGAGTCGGTAAAGGTTGACGGAGCTACCGGTTGGGAGACCTTCTGGAAGATCACCTTCCCGATGATAAGCCCTATGATCCTTGTTAATGCAGTTTATACGACGATCGACTCCTTCACGGCAAACTCGAACATCGTAATGACGTTTATCGACAACGTTTACAACAAGCAGGGACGTGTGCTTAGCTCGGCGATGTCTTGGATCTACTTCTTGCTCGTACTTGCAATTATTGCAGTTATAGCAGCGGTATTCTCGGCATTCGTATTCTACCAGAGGAAAGACTAAGAAAGGAGGAGCTCATAAATGAACGCACAAAATCTTGATAATATGCCCAAGGTTAAAAAAGAATCTAAAAACAAGATTAGAGTTGAGTTTGACAGAACTCCTCTTAAGGAAAGACTCAAGGCAAAGTTTTTGTCTATGTTCTTTGTAACGAAGGTTATAATCTACATATTCAGACTCGTATTGCTTGTGGGTGTTTCTTACATCGTTCTTTTCCCGTTCTTCTCACAGATCGCAGGTTCGCTTATGGCACCTGAGGATTTCATAGATGCAACGGTAAGACTTATCCCTAAGAACTTCACTCTTGACATTTATAAGGCTATTTGGACAGAGCTTGAATACATTACTTCCTTTGCAAACACACTTTTCCTTTCTGCAACCGCAGCACTTCTTCAGACCTTTGTCTGCTCGTTTATCGCATACGGTCTTGCAAAGTTTAAGTTCAAAGGTAACAGTATCGTATTCCTTTGCGTTATCCTCAGCCTTACGGTTCCTCACCAGACACTTCAGCTCTCGCTCTTCACAAAGTTCAAATACTTTGACATTCTTGGAATCTTCCAGTTTGTTTCGGGCGGCGGAATCGATTTGTTTGGCACAACAGTTCTCGAGGGTATAAGACTTCTTCCCGCTTCTTGGGATAAGTTCACGGCTAACGGAATTGAGCTTACAAATACTTATTGGCCATTCATCATTCTCTCCATCACAGGACTTGCGTTTAAGAACGGACTTTATATCTTTATGCTTCGTCAGTTCTTCCGTGGAGTTCCCGATGAGCTTGAGGAATCGGCTTACATCGACGGATCGGGCGTTATCCACACTTTCTTTAAGATAATTCTCCCGATCTCCGTTCCTATGATGATCACGGTATTCTTGTTCGCATTCTCGTGGCAGTGGACCGACAACTTCTATACCGAGTTGTTTATGACCGGTAAGGACGCTCCGAGACTTATGAAGGACGTAATTGAAATTCCTTCTTCGCTTACGAAGGAATACCCCGGACAGAACCTGTACTATTCTGCTATTAGAAATACCTGCGGACTTATGATTATAGCCCCGCTCGTAGTTATGTACCTCTTCTGCCAGAAGTACCTTGTTCAGGGTATCGAGCGTTCCGGACTTACAGCGGACTAATACCAAGTGTATCGGAAACTGTAACAAAAACAAAAAAATTAAGACTGCAACGCAAGTTGCAGTCTTTTTTTTGTTTAAATTATTTACTGTTTCTTTTTTCTAAGTTCTTTAAAAAAATCAGAAAGAAGAGCTTTGCATTCTTCCTCGCAAACACCGCCTGTTATCTCGAAGGCGTGATTGAGAGGATACGAATTTATGTTAAAAAGACTTCCGCAAGCCCCGAAACGAAGGTCGGGAGCACCGTAAACCACTCGGTCAATGCGGGAATTCACAATAGCTCCCGCACACATAGGGCAGGGCTCAAGAGTAACGTAAAGGGTGCAGCCAAACAGCCGCCAACCACCAAGCTTTTTACACGCCGCCTCAATTGCAGAAAGCTCTGCGTGTGCGGTTGCAAGCTTCTCGGTCTCGCGAAGATTGAATGCCTCGCTGATTATAACACCGTCACGAACGATCAGGGCACCAATAGGTACTTCGCCAAGCTCAGCCGCTTTTTGGGCGAGCTTTATGGCTTCGTTCATAAAAAAAATATCGTCGTTTTCGTTCATAATGCCTCTTTAAAAATTATTATAAGAAGATTTGAGCAAGGCACAGACTTGCTGAAATAATTGTAAAAATCAGTACAGTGGGGGAAAGGAAAAAAGTCTTTGCTTGATTTGTGCTAAGCTCGTACTTTGTGTAATTCACAGAGGGGATTTCAATTTTCTCAAAGAAGCCGTCAGTGCACGTCTTTTTTTGTTCAGCTTCTTTAATAATAAGCATCAACACCGAAGCAAAGCCCGCTGCAAAAACGATGAGAGTCAAAGTAATTCCTAAAATGTTAGAAGTTTTTTCACTGTAATTCGAAGCAAAGAATTGCTGAATTACCGATATGAGGTTGTTTGAAAAATGTATCAAAAAAACGCACAAAAACGATCTTGTTCTCGAATAGGCACATCCGAGCACGATTCCCGCCATCGTTGCATAAAAAATCTGCAACACGTTTTGGTGCATAAGACCGAAGAGAATAGAGCTTGCAATTATTGCAAAGCCTTCGCCGTAGGGGGAGAGTGCCGATAAAATGGTTTTTCTAAAAAGAAATTCCTCGCAAAATCCCGGCACAAGTGCAAGTGTTACCGCACTTAAGAGAAAATCCACAAAAGTCATCTCGTTTTCGGTTGGGAGAACGTTCCCAGACACACCGAGAGCTGATGCTAATATTGAATTAACGTATGCCGCTGCTGTTATTATTCCGATACAAGCGAAAACCGTGAATTCCATCATAGACGGTGAGCATTTCGGCTTTGGTCTTACGTATGCCTTTGCTTCGACATTTTTATTGAGTCTAAGGCAAATCAAAGCAGGTACTAAAAAGACGGCTAAATACATAAGCCCCGTTGAAATCTCTGTGACGATATTTGCAACTGTCCCACTTCCGAGGCTTGGATGCACAATGGCGTGAAAAATCTGATAAATAGGGATATATAAAGCTTGATACATTGCTATAAATACAAGCAATGCCACACCGATATTCTGTGCGTTTTTTTTAAATTTTTTGTCGTGTTCGTTCATTTATCTAAAATCTCCTAAATTGCGTTAGGGTTATAATTATTATACTTCAAAAATATCTCTTTGTCAATCTTCACCCTTGATATTATAAGAGCTTTGTGATAAAATATTTTTAAGTTACCTATTTTGTGAGGCTTTAATGAAATTATCCAAGTATAGCATAAAAAACGAAAAATTTTTAAAGAAAATAAGAATTGCAGTTATAAGCGACTTGCATGGCTCTGACGTGGATTCTGCCGTGTCCTTGTTGCAAAAAAACGGTCCCGACATTATCTTAGCTGCGGGAGACATTCTTGAACGCATTGATGGCGTGGGTGAGAAAATTAATAAGATGAACGAAAAGGGCTTCGAGCTTCTTTGCTCTGTTGCAAAGATCGCACCGACCTTTTATTCTCTTGGCAATCACGAGCTTGGCGGAACGGGCTCTTGGGGAATGGGTTTTCGCACTCGCCGCCCCGAGAGAGCCGAGTGGAGCGAGGAAAATCTTGCCCGAATTAAAGATAGCGGTGTTGTTTTGCTTGATGACTCGTTCGTTTTTTTCGAGGGGATTGCTATAGGAGGGCTGACGTCTGGCATTCTTAACGGTGGCGGTGAGCCGAATATTCATTGGATTGACGAGTTTTGCCGTGCGGGGTGTCCGAAAATTCTGATTTGTCACCATCCCGAATACTATGAAAAATATCTTCGTGAAAAGAATATTGACCTTGTCGCTTCGGGACACGCACACGGCGGTCAATGGCGTTTTTTTGGCAGAGGAGTTTTCGCACCGGGGCAGGGAATTTTTCCAAAATACACGAAGGGGATTTACGAAAACCGTCTTACTGTCAGTGCAGGGCTCAAAAAAGGCGGTATGATACCGAGAATATTCAATGAGCCCGAGGTAGTAATTGTCAGCATAAATTAAATGCTGAAATTCGTTGACTTTTTTCGAAAGATATTATATAATATTTTATTATGCCTATTGTTTTAACGGTCAAGGAGGTCTTATATGATAAAGTTGACACAAAGCGGAGTTTATCTTGTTGACGGCAAGGTCTCGAAAGTCTCCGACGTCTCGCCCGAGCTTGCGAGAAAAAATACTATTGCTTATTCGATTCTTTCGTCGCACAACACAAGCGGTGACGATAAGAATCTCAAGATAAAATTCGATGCTCTCGTTTCGCACGATATCACCTACGTTGGTATCATTCAAACTGCACGTGCGAGCGGACTTACGGAATTTCCGATTCCTTACGCTATGACGAACTGCCACAACTCGCTTTGTGCGGTTGGCGGAACTATAAACGAGGACGACCACGTTTTCGGTCTTTCTGCGGCAAAGAAATACGGCGGAATCTACGTTCCCGCAAACCAGAGCGTTATTCACTCTTACGCCCGTGAAGAACTTGCGGGCTGCGGCAAGATGATACTCGGCTCCGACTCGCACACAAGATACGGTGCTCTTGGTACTATGGGCGTTGGCGAGGGCGGCCCCGAGCTTGTAAAGCAGCTTCTTAAGAACACTTACGATATTAAGTCTCCCGAGGTAGTTCTCGTTTACCTTACGGGTACGCCTAAGAAGGGAATTGGCCCTCACGACGTTGCTATTGCACTTGTTGGAGCGACATTTGCAAGCGGTTTTGTAAAAAACAAGGTACTTGAATTTGTTGGTCCCGGTGTTAAGAATCTTCCCATCGATTTCAGAAACGGAATTGACGTTATGACCACCGAGACTACCTGTCTTTCTTCCATTTGGGAGACTGACGAGGTGACGAAGAAGCATTATGCTGCACACGGACGTCCCGAGGATTACAAGGAGCTTAAGCCCGGCAATGTGGCGTACTATGACGCTATGATAGAAATAGATCTCTCGAAGATGGAGTCGATGATAGCTCTTCCTTTCCATCCCTCGAACGCCTATACTATCCACGAATTTCTCGAAAATGCCGAGGAGATACTCGCAAAGGTAGATGCCGAGGCAAAGGTTAAATTCCCGAAGTCGAACCTTAATCTTGTGTCTAAGGTTAGAGAGGACGGAAGTGTCCTCGCTGACCAGGGCATAATCGCAGGCTGTGCGGGCGGAATGTTCGACAGCATTGACGAGGCTGCGGCTATTCTTCGTGACAAGTCCTGCGGAAACGGATATTTCTCGCTTTCGGTATATCCCACGAGCGTTCCCGTATCCCTTGAGCTTACAAAGATAGGCGTGTCTGCCGAGCTTCTCAGTGCGGGTGCTGTGATAAAACCCTCTTTCTGCGGACCTTGCTTCGGTGCGGGTGACGTGCCTGCAAACAACGGTCTGTCACTCCGTCATACAACGAGAAATTTCCCCAACCGTGAAGGCTCAAAGCCCGGTGAAGGACAGATTTCGGGCGTTGCACTTATGGACGCTCGCAGTATTGCGGCAACGGCGGCAAACGGTGGAATTATTACTGCCGCGACCGATATAGATTACGATTTCGAGCCCCGTGAATACCACTTCGACAAGTCTGTTTACGAAAAGAGAGTTTACTACGGCTACGGCAAGGCTGATAAGGACGCAGAGCTTATTCTCGGCCCTAACATTACCGATTGGCCACGTCAGTACGAGCTCTCTGACAATCTTCTCGTAAAGCTTACTGCTGTAATTCACGATCCCGTTACTACTACCGACGAGCTTATTCCTTCGGGTGAGACCTCGTCCTACCGTTCAAATCCTCTCCGTCTTTCAGAGTTCGCCCTCTCCCGCCGTGTCCCCGAGTACGTAGGACGCTGTAAAGAGGTGGCTCTGGCTGAGGCTGAGAGAAGAAACGGCGGCAACACCGATGAAATTTCGGCAGTTCTTTCAAAGCTTGGCAGAGAGAATGAAATTGAAAATACTCAGTTTGGCTCTTGCGTATTTGCAAACAAGCCGGGTGACGGCTCTGCACGTGAGCAGGCAGCGTCCTGCCAGAAGGTTCTTGGCGGTTTTGCGAATATCTGCTATGAATTCGCCACAAAGCGTTACCGCTCGAACTGCATCAACTGGGGAATTTTGCCCTTCACGCTTGATCCCGATACTAAGTTTGAGTACGAGGTCGGTGACTACGTATTCGTTGGAGATATAAGAAAGGGAATTATCGAGGGTAAAGAAGAGTTCTCGGCAAAGGTAGTCCGTGCTGACGGACGAGTTGAGGATATCACCCTTTACGTCAAGGGACTTACTCCCGACGAGAAGGATATAATTCTCGACGGCTGTCTTATGAACTACTATAAGACTCACAACAACGATTGATTCCCGCAAGGGTTCAAAATATAAATTTTTTCAAACTGTTCGGAGGTATTGAACTATGAAAAAAATTAAAATGACTACGCCGCTTGTCGAAATGGACGGCGACGAAATGACCAGAATTCTCTGGAAAATGATAAAGGATGAGCTTCTTTTGCCCTTTATCGACCTCAAGACCGAGTATTATGACCTCGGACTTGTTGAAAGAGAAAAGACAAAGGATAAGGTAACCTTTGACTCGGCTTACGCAACCCAAAAATATGGGGTTGCCGTAAAATGTGCGACAATTACGCCTAACAAGCAGAGAGTTGAGGAGTATAATCTTTCAGAGATGTGGAAGAGCCCAAACGGAACTATCCGTGCAATTCTCGACGGTACCGTTTTCCGTGCCCCCATACTTATCGACTCGATAAAGCCTGCGGTAAAGAATTGGAAAAAGCCTATCACTATCGCCCGTCACGCATACGGTGACGTGTATAAGGCAACCGAGCACAGAGTCGAGGGCGAGGGAAAGGCTGAGCTTGTCTTTACGGGCAAGGACGGAAGCGTTTTCCGCGAGACTATTTACGACTTTGAGTGTGGAGGAGTGCTTCAGGGGCAGTACAACAAGGATAGCTCGATAATTTCCTTTGCACATTCTTGTTTCAAGTTTGCGATAGACACAAAGCAGGACCTCTGGTTCTCTACAAAGGACACTATCTCTAAGAAGTATGACCAGACCTTCAAGCTTATTTTCCAGGATATTTACGAAAAGGAATACAAGGAAAAATTCAAGGAGCTTGGAATCGAGTATTTCTACACACTTATAGACGATGCGGTAGCACGTGTTATTAGAAGTGAGGGCGGATATATCTGGGCTTGCAAGAACTATGACGGAGACGTTATGTCCGATATGGTTTCAACCGCATTCGGCTCGCTCGCTATGATGACCTCTGTTCTCGTTTCTCCCGACGGAAAGTACGAGTACGAGGCGGCACACGGAACGGTTACAAGACACTATTACCGTTATCTCAAGGGTGAGGATACCTCGACAAACCCGATGGCGACTATCTTCGCTTGGTCGGGTGCACTCCGCAAGAGAGGTGAGCTTGACGGACTCTCGGATCTCGTTGATTTTGCAGATAAGCTCGAGGCAGCTTGTATCAAGACTCTTGACGACGGAATTATGACAAAGGACCTTGTAGGTCTTGTCAGCGAGGGATATACCGCGACCGCCGTCAACAGTATAGGTTTTATCAAAGCCATAAGAGAGAGACTTGAGGCGTCTCTTGCTTAATAATTGGTGTATAATTTATGCGGGGAGTTCCTAACAAAAGGGACTCCCCGCTGTCATTATTTTATATTTCAAATTTTGATTTATCGAACGGATTGGGAAAAGTGGTTTAAAAGTTTTTGCGTCTCTTTTTTCAAAAAGAGACCGCAATCCAACGCGCGTAGCGTTGGTCGCTCGTCGCAACGAGCGAAACTCCCCTATCGTTCGAAACGCCACGAAGGG
>JAFVSI010000052.1 GCA_017503865.1 Clostridia bacterium
ACGCGGATATTGAGATGAAATATAGCAACAAGCAAAGTCGCTAACGCAGCCCTTGTTCCGCCTTACAGGCTCACAACGGGCATTAAGACGTGTAGGGACCGGCGTCCTCGACGGTCCGTTTCACACCACAAACAACTCACCGACAAATCAAAATTTGAAATTCTTGACAAACATTATTGAAATTGTGGAAGTTATGAGTTATAATATAATTTAAAGTAAATTTTATGACAATGTGTAAACGAGAGGCGATAAGAATGATACAAAGGCAATCCGCCGTAACGGGCAGCGTAAATCTACACAGCATACAAACTAATAAATTCAAAACGGGAGTTATTGCCTTCACTGTCTCTATGCCCTCGGGCAAGCTACACGCACCGTATTCGTTAATACTTGCGAAAATGCTTGAAAGAGCAACTAAAAGCTATCCTTCAAGGCTTGCACTCTCGCGTAGGGTTGATGACCTCTACGTTTCGTCTACCGACATAAGAAGAATCGGCTTTGACAAGAACGTTATACTTTCCTTCAGTGCAGAAATACTTGACGAAAAATACTGCAAGAGGGGGGCTAACGTAACCAAGGACGTTTGTGCGTTGCTAAAAGAATATATGCTCTCTCCCCTGCTTGATGAAGACGGGCTCTTTCCAAAAGCAGCCTTTGAGCAGGAAAAACGTCGCTCGGCAAATGCCCTCAGGGCTATAATAAACAGCCCCGCATCTTATGCCTCACTTCGTCTTTCGGAGCTTCTCAACCGTGACAATCCCGACACACTCCCTCTTGAAAACGCCATCGAGGCGGTCGAAAAATGCGACCGAGAGACGCTTACAAAATTTTACATAGAAAACGTTTATTGCCGACCTATCGACGTATATTATGTGGGTACTCTTTCGCATGAGGAAATAGCAGACAAGCTCTCGCTTGTGCTTGGCGACTACGTTGCCACGAAAAAAGAGGCTCTTATTCCTCTCGGTAGCATAAACGAGCCGCGTGAGACGGTACGCAAGAACGAGACTATGCCTCTTTCTCAGGGCAGGCTTGGTCTTGGCTTTAGGCTCGGAGTCCGCATGACCGACGAGGACTACTGTGCGGCACTTCTATTCGATGAGCTTTTTGGCGGTTCACCCTCGTCAAAGCTATTTGTGAACGTCAGAGAAAAGAGAAGCCTTTGTTACTCCTGCGGCTCACGTTATTCCTCAACTACGGGCTATATAACCGCATCTGCGGGAATCTCACCCCAAAACAGAGAAATAACCGAGGAAGCCATACTTTTAGAGCTTGAAAACGTAAAGGCGGGAAAGATAACAAAGTCGGAATTTGAGGCGGCAAAGAAATCCCTCTTGAATTCTATTCGCGAAACTTATGATAATCCCACCGACATTTTAGAGTATTACCTTTACTCGAATACCGCAAATATGAGCCTCACACTTGACGAATACCTTGCACGTGTTTCCCTTCTAAAAAAAGAGGACGTTATCCGTGTGGCAAGCCGTGCAGAGCTTGATTGCATCTATTTCCTTTGCGGTGAACAGCAAAACGAGGAGAATGAAGAATAATATGGATAAACCACAGCAAGGTTTTGAGTTGCCTTCAAAACCGCTAAGATACGTATACAAATACACAAGCACCTTTCTCGGTGAGAGCTATCAGTACGAAAAGCACGCCTCGGGGCTTGACGTTTATGTTTTCCCGAAAAAAATGAATTCTACTACGGCGATTCTCGGTACTCGCTTCGGCTCGGTAGACAACACCTTCAAAACCTCGAAAAACGGTGAATTTATAACCGTTCCCGACGGTGTGGCACACTTTCTTGAGCACAAGCTTTTTGAGAACGAGGACGGAAGCGATTCCTTCGAGCGTTTTTCACAGCTTGGTGCCGATGCAAACGCCTATACCTCGTCAAACAGAACAGCTTACTACTTTGAGTGTACCAAAAATTTCTCTAAAAATCTTGAGGAGCTTATAAGCTTCGTCTTTACTCCCTATTTTACCGAAAAGGGCATAAAAAAGGAGATAGGGATCATTGCCGAGGAGATAAAGATGTACGACGACAATCCCTACGACAGATGCTACTACTCTATGCTCGACGGTCTTTACGAAAAGCACAGCGTAAAGCGTAATATCTGCGGAAGCTTGGAGTCGATAAACAAGATAACTCCCGACATTCTTTACGACTGTCACAAGGTGTTCTATTCCCCTTCAAATATGGTGCTTGCCGTATGCGGTGACGTAACGCTTGACACAGTTATCAAAATCGTTGATAAGCTTTTACCCCAAAATAAAAGAATTAGAAAAATAATCCGTTCAAACGAGAACTGCAACGAGCCTAAAGAGGTAAACCAAAAGCTTATCACGCAAAAAATGAACGTGTCGAAGCCGATATTCGGCATTGGAATAAAGGACACAGAGCTTCCCCGCACGAAAATATCCTCGGTTAAAAAGGCTGTTATGATGGATATTCTCGGCGGAATGCTATTTTCGAGGTCGAGCGAGTTTTACAACGAGCTTCTTGAAAAGGAGCTGATACACCTCGACTTCAGGTATGAATATTCGCTCTGCGAGACCTTTGCGTTTTTCTCTTTGTCTGGTAAATCCGACGATCCCGAAAAGCTGCTCGACGAGATCTATGCTTACATAGAAAGACTAAAGACTACGGGGCTTTCGAGAGAGGATTTCAACCGCGAGAAAAAGGCTATGATAACCGACCACGTAGGTATGTTCGACTCAACCTCGCAAATTGCAAACGCCCTTTTCAATCACGGCTGTGCGGGAAGTGAGCTTTTCCACTATCACGGACTTATCGAGTCTATAAGACTTTGTGAGCTTGAAAAGCTTTTAGAGAAGACATTTCGCAAGGAATATTTTACAATGTCGGTCGTCTATCCGATAAATGAAACTAAAAACTAACAAGACAAGGAGACTTTTATGGTAAACGTATCTTTTCCCGGACTTGGCATAGGCGAGTTTTCCTTCAACAAGGTCGCTTTTACTATCCCGATAGGAAGCGGTGTTGAGGTTCGCTGGTACGGAATTATAATCACGGTGGGTATTATTCTCGGTCTATTATATGCCTCGCACAGAGCAAAGCACGAGGGTATAAGCTTTGACGACCTGCTTGACATTACTATCTTCACCGTTATTTTCGCAATTATTGGTGCAAGACTTTATTACGTCATTTTTTCAGAGGACACCTACGAGACCTTTTATGACGTTATTGCCATATGGAACGGCGGAATAGCCATCTACGGTGCGATAATTGCGGGTGCTCTTACTATTGTTGCGGTCTGCAAATACAAAAAGATAAAGATAACGAAGGCTCTCGATATGGCGGCTCCTGCCGTTATGATAGGACAGATTATAGGTCGATGGGGCAACTTTACGAACGGCGAGGCATACGGATATGCCGTTAAAGAAAGTGAATTTCTCTATTTTATGAGAATGGGACTCTCTAAGGGCAGTGCCACTATCCAGAATTACGTTCACCCCACATTTCTGTATGAATCGCTTTGGAACCTCGTCGGATTTCTTATCATAAACGCTCTTTATAAAAAGAAAAAATTTGACGGGCAGATAGTTCTTATGTACGCGACGTGGTACGGCTTTGGAAGAATGTTTATCGAGGGACTCCGCACCGACAGCTTGCCTATCGGTATTTTCAGAGTGTCGCAGATAGTCGGCTTCGTTTGCTTCGCGGCGGGACTCACCCTTCTTATAGTATTTCTCGAAAAGGCACGCCGCAAGGAGCTTTCGGGACGTGCCTACGAGTCGGTATATTCGAAGGCGTTTGCCGCAAATAATAACGAAGACACAACCGAAAGCACCGCGAGCGAGAAAACCGAGGAAGAAGTTGAAGAAGCGGTGGTCGCTGACGAGGATATTTCAGATAAGCTCAAAAATCTGTTCAACGATGAAACAGAAGAAAAAGGAGAAGAATAATGGCAAAAATTATTGACGGAAAAGCAATCTCTAAGGATATAAGAGAGGAAATAAAAAACGAGGTAGCCGAGCGTGTGGCAAACGGACTTTGCCGCCCCGGTCTTGCGGTCATTATAGTTGGTGAGGCCCCCGCCTCGCAGGTCTACGTAAGAAACAAGAAAAAGGGCTGTGAAGAGGTTGGATTTTACTCCGAGGTTTACGAGCTTCCCGCAGAGACAACGCAAGGAGAGCTTAACGCACTCGTTGACAAGCTCAATGCAGACGATAAGATTCACGGAATTCTCTGTCAGCTTCCTTTGCCGAAGCATCTTGACGAGAACGAGGTCATTCTTCGCATTGATCCCAAGAAGGACGTCGACGCCTTCCACCCCTACAACGTAGGAAAGATAATGATAGGCGACTACGATTTTCTTCCCTGCACCCCTGCAGGTGTTATGGCACTTCTTGAGAGAAGCGGAATCGAGGTCTCGGGCAAGGAGTGCGTAGTTGTCGGACGTTCTAACATCGTTGGTAAGCCTCAGGCTATGCTTCTTCTTCACGCAAACGGAACGGTTACAGTTTGCCACAGCAGAACTCGTGACCTTGCGGCAGTTTGCAGAAGAGCTGACATTCTCGTTGCGGCAATAGGCAAGGCAGACTTCTTTGGTGCCGATATGGTCAAGGAAGGTGCCGTTGTTATCGACGTCGGTATGAACAGACGTCCCGACGGAAAGCTCACGGGAGACGTAAATTTTGCAGAGGTTGAGCCTAAAGCATCCTACATCACCCCCGTTCCCGGCGGTGTCGGACCTATGACGATAACGATGCTCTTAAAGAACACCCTCACAGCAGCAAAGAATAGAGAATAAAATATTACAAACACAAAGCGGTTGCGACCTCGCAACCGCTTTTTTCTATCCCCTCTCGCTCATTTTTTTGTGCTTCTATTCATATATTTCTATATCTATATTTACCTTCAAATTTTGCAAACGAAGTTTCTACCTTTAGGTAATTTATGGGAGTGTTTAAAATATATTGTTCGTGAAATGCGGGGCGTCGAGGACGTCGCCCCCTACAAGGTTAAGATGTTCGAAAAAAAACTCGCGGAATAAAGAAAAAACGAAATTATTGTTTGTAGGGGGCGACGTCCTCGACGCCCCGAAAAACGAACGATTTTGTTAAACCTTACCCCGATAGATACCAAATTATATAACGATTATGGAGCAACAAATGAGCAATCAAATAAAAATAAAAGGTCTTAGCGATGCCGAGGTAGCAGAATCGGCTAAAAGGCACGGAAAAAACATTCTTACGCCCAAGAAGAAAAAGAGCTTTCTCTCACGCTATCTCGACAGCTTTCGCGATCCCGTGATAAAAATTCTGCTTGTGGCACTTGCGGTAAATATCGTATTTGCCTTTCGTGGCGGAGATGTTTTCGAGAGTATAGGCATCGGAATTTCGGTTTTTCTTGCAACCTTTATTTCAACACTTTCGGAGCAAGGGAGCGAGGCGGCATTCGCCCGACTTTCTGAGGAATATTCAAACGTATCCTGCAAGGCGTATAGGAACGGAAGACTCTCTGAAATTCCCATTTCCGAAATAGTTGTAGGAGACCTACTCAAAATATCGGCAGGTGAAAATGTCCCCGCCGACGCATTCGTAACCGAGGGAAGCATAAAGGTCGACCAATCCTCTATCACAGGTGAGAGCCGAGAAATAGAAAAGAGAGTTGGAACCAAAAAGGAGCTTTCCCCATCCGCTCAAGATGCCGTTCTTCGCGGCTCACCCGTTCTTGAGGGCGAAGCGGAGATTTTAGTGGCGGAGGTTGGAGACTCGACAATGCTCGGTCAGATATCAAAGGAAGTACAGATTGACACAAGAGAAAGTCCACTCTCAGTTCGACTTGCAAAGCTTGCAAAGCAGATAAGCACCCTCGGATATATCGCGGCAATACTTGTCGGTGTGGCGACACTTTTTAATACCTTCGTTATAGACAGCGGCTTTCGGGGCGAGGTCATACTCCTAAAGCTTCGCGACACCCCCTATCTTCTCTCGCATCTGCTTGATGCCTTTATGCTCTCGCTCACCGTGCTCGTTATGGCGGTGCCCGAGGGCCTGCCTATGATGATAGCCGTTGTCCTTTCGTCAAATATAAAGAGAATGCTAAAGGGTGGGGTGCTCGTCAGAAAACCCGTCGGCATTGAGGCGGCGGGCAGTATGAATATTCTATTTACCGACAAGACGGGAACTCTCACAGAAGGTAAAATGAGCGTCTCAAAAATAATTTGTGCTGACGGTGTGGAATTTTCCGATTTCTATATTATGCAAAAAAGAGCCCCCTACCCTGCCCGTCTCTTTGAGATAAATTCAAGATACAACACCTCGTCGGATCTGTCGGGTGAAAAAATAATCGGCGGAAACGCCACCGACCGAGCACTTCTTTCGGCAGTAAGCAAAAGCCGTAATTTTGAAAAATACAAACGCTCTCATTACATTCCCTTCGACAGCTCACGCAAATACTCTGCCGCCTCTCTTTATGGCAAGGACACACTAACACTCATAAAGGGGGCTCCCGAAAGACTTTTGCCGAAAATCACGAACGCATACACAAAAAACGGCTCTCTTATTCCCTTTTCCTCTCTTTCTAAAAGCTTTCTTTCAAAAGTAAATGAGCTTACAGCCTCGGGCGGAAGAATCATTTTCATAGCCTCGTGTGGCGGCACCCTAAAAAATGAAAGCATCCCCGACGGACTCTCTCTCGTTTGTGCGGTTCTTCTTGAGGACAAAATTAGAAAAGAGGCAAAGAAGTCGGTACGCTCACTTCGCGGTGCGGGTATTCAGGTAGTTATGATAACGGGAGACAACAAGGATACCGCGAGGAGCATCGGGGAGCAATGTGGGATAGTCACGAAACAAACGCCCCTCGTGCTCACAGCCGACGAGCTTTCCCGCCTTTCCGACGAAGAGCTTGCAAAGGCTCTGCCAACCCTTGCAGTAGTGGCTCGGGCTCTGCCGAGCGACAAGAGCCGCCTTGTGCGAGTGGCACAGGAAAAGGAGCTTGTCGTTGGTATGACAGGGGACGGAATAAACGACGCCCCCGCCCTACGCCGTGCCGACATAGGCTTTGCTATGGGCTCGGGAACGCAGGTAGCAAAGGACGCAGGCGACATAATAATTCTTGACAACGACCTCGCCTCAATATCGAAAGCAGTCCTTTTCGGCAGAACTATTTTCAAGAGCATCAGAAAATTCATTACCCTTCAGCTCACAATGAATTTTTCGGCTGTCGGAATTTCTATGATATGCCCTTTTTTTGGCTTCGACTCTCCCGTAACGGTCGTTCAGATGCTTTGGATAAATATTATTATGGACACCCTCGGAGGGCTTGCCTTTGCGGGCGAAGCACCGAAGGAGCATTATATGAAGGAAAAGCCGAAACGGCGAGACGAGCCGATACTTTCGGGCTATATGGTGAGTCAAATGGCAACGCTCGCCCTTTACAGCCTTTTCCTCTGCCTTGCGTTTTTGACTTTGCCGCAAATAACCTCGCATTTCAGAGTCGGCAAGGACAATATTTATCTGCTGACCGCATTTTTTGCTCTCTTTATCTTCTCCTCTTTGTTTAATTGCTTCAACTGCCGCACAGACCGCCTCAAGCTCTTTTCGGGACTTTCCGAAAACAAGGCGTTCATTTTCATAATGCTCCTTGTCGGTACGATACAGATTTTGTTTACCTATCTCGGCGGAAGTATTTTGCGGACGGCTCCCCTGCTCTCGCGAGAGCTTCTTTACACCCTTCTCCTCTCCCTCTCTGTAATCCCCGTTGACCTCACGCGAAAGCTCGTGCTTAGATTATTCAGACAAAAGCAAGGATTTTAAATTTTGCAAACGAAGTTTCTACCTTTAGGTAATTTAGCGGTGAGACTTGGGGTAGGTGGTTGAAAAGTTTTGCGTCTCGAACACGAACATCAGTTCGTGTGACGAAGCGTAGCGGAGTTATTTTTCTAAAAAGCGACCGCCCATCCAACGCGCGTAGCGTTGGTCGCTCGTCGCAACGAGCGAAACTCCCCTATCGTTCGAAACGCCACGAAGG
>JAFVSI010000053.1 GCA_017503865.1 Clostridia bacterium
GCCGGTCCCTACAAACAATAATTTAATTTTTTCTTTACCCCGTGAGGATTTCAAAAATTTACGACCTGTAGGGACCGGCGTCCTCGACGGTCCGAAAAACAAACGATTTATAATATCCTCACCCCGACAAATACCAATTTATCTTTTTACTATATTGTAAAGATAAAGAAAAAATGGTATAATAAATAAAGAATAAAAAAGGGGGGTGACGGCGTGGATATTCTTATTGACGGGGAAAATGACGGAAAATGCTTGCGTGAGTTTTTGCTTTTAGACGTTGGCGTATCGATATCTATGCTTAAACGCCTCAAGTTTATGCCTGACGGCATACTTATAGACGGTCGTCACGTTACGGTAAGGCATATTCTTCGCGATGGAGAAACTCTCTCTATAAAGACCGAGGACGATGAGCCTTCGGAAAATATCGTGCCGAGCAATATTGAGGTAAGTGTCGTCTGGGAGGACGGAGAAGTTGCTGTTTTGGACAAGCCGCCCTTTATGCCTACGCACCCGTCGCACGGACACTTTGTCGACACGCTCGCAAACGCACTTTGCTACCGTTATCGCAACGAGAAAAGTCCCTTCGTTTTCCGCCCTATAAACAGGCTTGACCGCAACACGAGCGGTCTTGTCCTCGTCGCACGGACAAGAATGGCGGCGGCGAGGCTCTCCCACTCTATGAAAAACGGCAACATAAAAAAGGAATACGTGGCTGTCCTTTCGGGCACTCTGCCGAGTACTGAGGGCGAGATAGACACCTACATAAAGCGAGAGACAGAGAGCATTATCACCCGCACGGTTTGTGCCGAGGGTGATGGCGGCGACCGTGCGATAACAAAATATAAGGTATTGTTTTCGGACGGCAAGCATACCGTAGTTTCCGCCGTTCCCGTTACGGGAAGGACTCATCAGCTCCGCCTTCACTTTGCACATCTCGGGGCGGCTATTGTCGGAGACGATATGTACGGCAAGGAGAGCGAAGATATCTCAAGGCACGCTCTTCACGCCATAAGGCTATCCTTCGAGCATCCAAAAACGAAAGAAAATACCGTGCTTTACGCACCTATCCCCGAGGATATGAGAGCTCTTATCTGCCGTATTTTTTCGGCAGAGCAAAGGGACGAGGTCTTTGCGGCTATCGGCAAATATCAGGAGAATTTATATGAATAAAGAAGTTATAACCGAAGAAAAAAGAAAGGGCTTTATAGCCTCGCTTCCGCTTATCTCAAAGATATTTTACGCGGTGGGAATAGTTAGCATTTTCTTGTATTTTGCATATACTGTAAGCGAGTCATTTGCTGATTTTTTTAATCGCTATATTAGCTCCGCTTTTCGTGCGGTGCTTGCGTACCTTACGAGATTTATACCTTTTTCGTTTGCCGAAATGCTCCTTATATTTCTCCCTATGATAGTAATAGCGATAGTCATTTACGCCAACAAGCATTACGTTGAGTCTTGGCGTGACGTTGCCGTCTTTTGCGTGGCACTTATTTCGCTTCTTGCATTCTTTTTTTCACTTTTTACCTTTGCGTTTGCCCCCGGATATCACGGAAAAACGCTTGACAAAAAGCTCGGTATCGAGCGTAGGGAAGTGAGTGCGAAGGAGCTTTACGATACGGCTCTGCTTCTTGCTGACAGGATAAACGAGGACAGCGAGGCAATTGTATACAGAACGCAAAGCTTTTCGGTTATGCCGCATACGCTTGCCGAAATGAACGATAAGCTTATTGATGCCTATGACGTTGCCTGTGAGAAGTATGATTTTATTCAAAAGCTCGATTCAAGGCTAAAGCCCGTAATGCTGAGCGAGGCTATGTCATATACTCATATTACGGGTGTGTATAGCTTCTTTACGGGTGAGGCTAATATCAACGTGGCTTTCCCCGATTACACCTTGCCCTTCACGGCGGCACACGAGCTTGCACATCAGCGGGGAATTGCCCGCGAGGACGAGGCAAATTTTGTGGCATATCTCGTTTGTATTGAGTCGGACGACGCATATATCCGTTACAGCGGCTATCTTAATCTTTTTGAGTACGTCGTAAACGCCCTTTACCGTGCCGACGTCGAGCTTTACAGAGAAGCCGTGAGCACGCTCAGCCTTCCCGTGAGATATGAAATGAGTGCATATTCCGATTTTTTTGACAAGTACAGAGACTCGGTGGCAAGTGAAATCTCGGGAGCGGTAAATGATACCTATCTTACGATTCAAGGCACTCCCGGCACCGCAAGCTACGGAATGGTCGTCGACCTCGCCGTAGCATATTACGGCAGAGAAAAATAATAAAATATTTAAATATTTATATTTCATTTTGCAGAAATATATGTTATACTGTAGATAGAAGAAAAGCTCAAGCTCATTTTGAGGTAATTATAGATGAAACTTATAACCGTTAGAGGTGGAAAGAAGCTATACGGAAAGGTAGACGTTTCGGGAATGAAGAACTCTGCCCTGCCTATAATTTTTTCGACCATTTTGGCAAAAGACAAGTGCATAATTGAGAACGTGCCAAATGTCAGCGACATCTCGCTTTCCTTTGATATATTGCGACTTCTCGGTGCGAAGGTGACCTATTACCAGACCACAGGTGTTGCGGTGATAGATACAGCCCCGCTCGACAAGAATTTTGCAACCTATGACATCGTGAGCAAGATGCGTGGCTCGACCTATCTTATAGGTGCGCTTCTCGCCCGTTTCGGCTCATCCCACGTGGGTTGGCCGGGTGGCTGCGATTTCGGTTCGAGACCTATCGACCAGCACATCAAGGGTTTTGAGATGCTCGGTGCTAAGGTGTCCTTCAAAGAGGGATATATCGATGCGGTGGCTCCAAGCGGTCTCGTTGGCGGAAGCGTTTATTTCGATATGCCTTCGGTCGGTGCTACGGTAAACGTTATGATAACGGCGTCTCTTGCCAAGGGGGAGACAATTATTGACAACGCGGCAAGAGAGCCGCACATCGTTGACCTTGCAAACTTCCTTAATATGTGCGGTGCGGATATTACGGGAGCAGGCACAAGTACGATAAAGATTAGAGGAGTCGAGGCTCTTCACGGCTGTACATACGCAATAGTTCCCGATATGATAGAGGCGGGAACGTATATGGTCGCCGCAGGTGCGGTAGGCGGTGAGGTCACCGTAAACCGAATCATACCGAAGCATATGGAGACGGTCACGGCAAAGCTTACCGAGGCGGGTGTTGACGTTGAGGTCAGAGACACCGAGATAGTTGTACGCTCTGACGGAAGCTTCAGGGGCGTTTCGCTCAGAACCCTTCCGTATCCCGGATTTCCAACCGATATGCAGCCTCAGTTCGGTGCGTTTATGTGCCTTGCAGAGGGTGTTAGTAATATAACCGAGGGCATTTTCGACAGCCGTTTCAGGTATCTTGAAGAGATAAAGAAGATGGGCGGCGTGAGTGAGGTCGTCAAGAATAAGGCGATAATCACGGGGCAGAGCAAGCTCGTTGGCACAAAGGTACATTCGACAGACCTTCGTGCAGGTGCGGCTCTACTTATTGCCGCAATGGCGGCGGAGGGAGAGACCGAGATAAGCGGCGTTGAGCTTATCGAGAGAGGATATTTCGACATAGTCGGAAAGCTCCGCTCACTCGGTGCTGACGTTGAGCTTATTGAGGTTTGATGATTTAAATAAAAACACGGCAGAGATTTTCTCTGCCGTGTTTTTATTTTCGATAAGTATATTTACAAACGGAAAAAAGTGTGATACAATGAAATTGCGACACAAATGAATACAACTCTAATGCTATAGGCATACTATTTTTATTTTCGGTAAAAATGTATGCTCCCTTTTCGTATGCCTTAATATTAGAGTGTAGGAAAAATTTGTGTCGCAGCAATCGGGGCTACGTTTTTCGGTGCGTAGCTTCGGCTACGCACTTTTTTGTTTTAGAAAGGGAAAAAGACAATGAAAAGAATTATCATTTTGATTGCAACCGTCTTGGTGCTTACCATAGCGTTTGTAGCGTGTAATGATGACGGTGTCTCGGACGTTCCCCAGACGACTGAGGAGGGAAGCACAACAGAGCTCGAGACCGAAGCCCCTACGACAGAGGCAGAGATCAGTGCTGTTGAGACAGAGGCTCCCACAACAGAGGCGGCAACGACCGATACAGAGGCGATAAGCACCGATACTGTAACGACCGAGCCCGTGACAACCGAGCCTGTAACCACAGAGGCTGTTACTACCGAGGCTTCCGCACCTTCGGGTGGCGGAGGTGCTATCGGCGGCGGCTCAGTTGGTGGAGGTGGTTCAGTTGGCGGCGGTTCTGCCGGAGGCGGAAGTGTACCCCCTACGCCCCCTGCTAATCCATGTGCAAACGGACACGATGAAGAGCAGCATGAAGCAAAAGCGGCTACTTGCACCGAAACGGGCTATGATGCTTACGTAACGTGTAAGCGTGACGGTTGCACTTACACAACAAAGGGTGCTGATATTCCCGCACTCGGACACGATGAAGAGCAGCATGAAGCTAAAGCGGCTACTTGCACCGAGGTTGGCTATGATGCTTATGTAACATGTAAGCGTGATGGGTGCGACTATACAACTTACGTAGAGATTCCTGTCACACATAAATATATAGGAGGAGTATGTGAATGTGGTGCAATCAAGGTGAGCGAAGGACTAGTTTTTGCTTTAAATGAAGATGAAAGCGAATATAGTGTAGTAGATTATACGGGTAATGATGACGATGTTGTTATACCTACTACTTATGAAAAAAAACCGGTAACCAATATAAGTGCAGGTGCGTTCGGGCTTTGTACTAGTATAAAGAGTATTACAATTCCTAATAGTATTACAAGCATAGGAACCAGAGCTTTTGCTCAATGTAAAAATCTTGAAAGTGTCACAGTTCCTAATAGCGTAACAAGTATTGGGGAGGGAGCATTTTACGGATGTTCAAGCCTTAAAAGTATAACTCTTCCGTTTGTGGGGGGTTCAGCAAATGCTACGGAAGAAAATCCTTCAGCCTATTTTGGATATATTTTTGGAACCGAACGTTATATAGGAGGAAAGTATGTTCAACACGATTTGAGTATGGAAGGTTTTTACATACCTTCATCCCTTTCTACGGTTTCTATTACCGACGGGAAAATTGTTTCAGGTGCGTTCTCAAATTATCATTGGCTAATGAGTGTGACCATCGGAAACGATGTTACAAGCATTGGTGATTATGCGTTTGAAAATTGCAAAAGACTCGTAGAAGTGTGTAATCTTTCTTCACTGTCCATTAGAAAAGGAACGTGGGATTGTGGCGGTATAGCACTTCGTGCAAAAGATATATATAATACAAATGATTTTACTAGCAAAATTGTTTGTAAAGATGACTATATCTTTTACATTAATGACGAGGTACAGGAATATTCGCTTTTGTCATATACCGGGGACGATGTGCGTATTACTCTTCCAAGTGACATAAATGGAAAAGATTACGATATAAATCAATCGGCATTTTATTTTTGTGATAAATTGGTTAGTGTAGATATACCTATTGGCGTTGCAAATATGGGCGATGATGCTTTTTGGGCTTGTAGCAATCTTGCATCAGTTATAATGCGTAATGGTATCGAAAATATAGGTCGTTATGCGTTTTACGCTTGTGGAAAGCTTATAATTGCCACTATACCCGAAAGTGTTAAAACTATTGGAGAAGGAGCATTTTCTTCTACCGGGCTCACAAGCATTTCTATACCAAATGGAGTAGAAACTATAGGCTCATACGCTTTTAATTTTTGCAATGCTCTTACAGACGTTACAATATCCGACAGTGTTACCGACATAGGGAACCATGCGTTCAGTTGCCCGAAACTTAAAAAAATAGAGGTTGATGAGAACAATCAAATATATAAGTCCATAGACGGAAACTTGTACAGCAAAGATGGAACTGTTTTTATTCAATATGCAGCGGGAAAAACAGAAACATCTTTTGATATGGCACAAGGTGTTGAGAACATCTTATGCTCTGCATTTGAAAACAGTAAAGCTCTTGTAGATATTACTATTCCCAACAGTGTTAAAGTAATTGAAAGGGATTCTTTTTTAAATTGTACATCTCTTGAATATAAAATTTCGAATAACGGAAAATATCTTGGGAACGAAGAAACCCCGTATTTTGCTTTAATCGAACCTATAAGCAATGATATAGTTTCATTTGAACTTGATTTCCAAACCAGAATAATAGCCGACGGTGCATTTGCAAATTGTCATAACACTCTAACAAGCATTACTATCCCAAGTAGTGTAACCAATATTGGTTATGATGCTTTTTGGAACTGCGATAATCTAAACTCCGTTCATATTACTGATATTGCTGCGTGGTGCAACATAGAATATCAAGGTAGTAGCAAGTATAGCTACAATCCTTTGACTTATGCGGGGAAGTTATATCTTAACGATGAGCTAATAAAAGATCTTATCATTCCCGAAGGAGTATCCGAAATCAATAACTGTGCTTTTAGAGGATGCACGAGTATCGAAAGTGTATCTTTCACGAGCAATGTGAAAAATATAGGCGAGTATTCTTTCAAGGATTGTATAAACCTTAACAGTCTCACCATGCCCGAAGGCGTTGAAGAAATTGGAAGGAATGCATTTGAAGGATGTACAAGTCTTGCCAAAGTGACTATCCCTAACGGAGTGTCAAAAATCAGAGAACAAACCTTTTACGGTTGCTCAAAGATTACAACGGTTATTATGCCCAACAGCGTTGAAACAATAGGCTGGGATGCCTTTAGAGATTGCACGAGCTTAATTAACGTTACGGTTTCTAATAAATTAACATCTATTGGAAGCCATGCCTTTATGAATTGTACCAGTCTCGTAAATGTTGTTATACCTGAAGGGGTAAATAGTATAGAGTATTCTACATTTGAAGGCTGCACTGGCGTTGCAAACGTAACCATACCTATCAGTGTTACCAAAATTGCAGGCGCTGCCTTTGGTAATTGCACAAATCTTTCTGCCATATATTATAATGGCAACGAGGATGAGTGGAATGCCATAGAAAAAGATCATAGTTGGATTTGGGGACCTAAAGACGTAAAAGTATATGTGAATACCACAACAGAATAAAAAATTTAGGGCGGCTCATTGAGCCGCCCTTTCTTTACGTTGATGTGTTTTTTCTCGGTGGAATTATATTTTTAGTTTTCTCCTTAAAAAGAAGCTTTATATATTTAAAGACGGTATTTCTTGTATCTGCGTCAAGGCCGTTCCACGCCTTAAAAATCTTCTTGCGGTCGGTATTGAGGTCTGTGAGTGTCTTTGCACTCGTTGACGAGAGGGCATCGAAGAGGTTGTCGACGAAGGCCTCGCGGTCCTCGGCACTCATTTCACCGAGCCACTCCTTGATGGTCCTGTCTATAAACTTGCTTTCCTCACTGACAGTATCAAGGTGTATAAAGCTACCGCCCATCACTTCCCAAGAGAGAGGATCGTGCTGCAACAGTCCGCTCGCCGAGCTTTTTATGACCTCATAGCTCTCCTCGTGCTCAAGCAGCATTCCAACTATCGAGGACTCGGGAATTATGGTGCGTATCTTGCTCTTTGCGTTTTTATATTCGGGGCTTTCTATAAATTCGGCATTGAAGCCGGGGCCGTCGTTATTGAAGGCACAAACGATGCGGTCAAGCGTTTGCTTTTTACACTTTGTGACGGCATAAGCTGAAAGATTGCCGCCCTTTGAATGTCCCGTGACGTATATATTGCCCATTCTCTCGTGTGCTACGTCCTCAAGGTATGAGAGTGCCTCGCTTTGAGCAGGTACGGGGTGCATAAAGCTCATATTGAAATCTTCCTTCCAGCCGATTATGGTGTCATCGGTGCCTCTGTATGCTACGCATATGTTCTTCTCGTCAAGAAGATATGTGATTGCCGAAAACTGTGTCTGGCTCTCATTGTTTATGTGATTGATATATCCGCAAACTCTTATGCCACCGAAACGGACGGATTTTGCTGCCCTTGCCATGAGGGTAACTATTTGTGGCGGAACTATTGCCCCGAGATATGCCCGCTCGCCTCTGTGACGAAGCAGATATTTTCTTGCCGCTGTGCGAAGGAGAATGGGTTTATTTAAGGACTGGGAGACAATGCCCTCGAAATCAACGTAGCATATTGCCGAGAGTATAAGGTTGTCGACCTCGTTTAAAGGTAACTCCGAAAAGGAGATGTCGCCTCTCCAGTCGATGTAATCGTTCAAATTTGCCATAAAACACCTCAAAATTTGATGCCAAAGAAGTAGATATCAAAGGTCAAATCTGCTTGTGAACGCTCTTGTATTCGTCATAGTATCTGTAATAGTGGCAGTTTCTCGTATTGCCGCCGAGGAAGTTTATCATCTCGTCCTCGTCGAGATTCATCTGGCAAACATAGGTGTCGCTTTCCTCGTCGTAGTCATAGAATTCACAGCTCTCGCACGACGCCTCGAGCTTCTTTCTGCCCGTTATGCCTGTTCTTTTTTCTTCATTTTTATCCATTAGCCCTGAGCCCTCATATTTTTAAGTTTGTCTATAAAATTCTGCAAAATTATCTGTGCCGAGAGGGCGTCGATAACGTCCTTGCGTTTTTGTCCGCGAGTGTTCGTCTCATTGAGAAAACGGGCGGCGGTCATAGTCGTCATTCTCTCGTCAAAGAGGCAGACGGGAATACCCTCGCCAAGTCTTTCCTCGAGCAATCTTGCAAATTTGCGGTAGCGTGCGGCACGTCCGCCCTCACTTCCGTCCATATTTACGGGGAGTCCGACAACGACAGCCGAAACGCCTCGCTTTTGTGCCTCGTCGGCAACGGCATCTGCCGTTTTTTCAATTCCGCCGGGGCTTATTACACCGATGGCGGTGGCTATGAGACGTGAAGGATCGCAAGTAGCAAGTCCTGTTCTCTTGTCGCCAAAATCGACGCCGAGTATAGCTCCTTTTGTTAATAGTAATCTTTCCATATTTTTTCCTTATTTGTTTTTTAGCATACGTGCGTATTCTATAAGATATTCCTTGTTATTATGAGCGGGTTCAAGCGTTACTTCCTCAAAAAGAGCGGAGAGTGTGTTTCCAATATCCTTGCCGCTGATTCCTATGGAGATAAGGTCGTTACCGCATATCTTTAGGTCGGAAATTTTCTCGCAAAAATCGGTTGCCCTCATTTTTTGAATTGCCTCTCTCGAGAGGAAAGAGACTCCGCAGACAGCCTCTCTGACGTCGGCTGCCGCCTCTGCGTTTTCACCGAATTTTATGATAAAGCGGCGAAGCTCCACATCGTTTTCGGGTGTTTTTTCGGTTTTCGAGGACAATACCGAAAGAATATCACCACGAAGGGCATTCGAATAGCGAAGCCCGTTTAAAATCATTCTTGCCGCCTCGCTATCACACTCCCACAAAAGACAGGAAAAGCGTAATACCGTGTCGGCTGCAAGTTCTTCAATAAGAGAGAGAAGCTTGTGCGAGGGGATATAATCGCCTAAAATATGCCTTGAAATTCCGCTCTCTATAATAAATTCGAGCGGCTCGCGGGGGCTTTTCGAGGTAATGAGCTTCCTCATCTCAACGCCTATACGCTCTCTTGAAATGTTAGAGAGTCCGCCGTTCTTTGTAACGAGTGCCTTTTTGGTGCATTCCTCGATAGAAAAGCCAAGCTGAGCGGAAAAGCGGAGTCCTCGCATTATGCGAAGAGCGTCCTCGGAAAATCTTACCTCAGCGTCGCCAACGGCACGAATGAGTCCTTTTTTTATGTCCTCGGCACCGCCAAAGGGATCGACAAATCCTCTCTTTTCATTATATGCAATAGCGTTCATTGTAAAGTCACGCCTTGCGAGGTCTTCCTCGATATTTCTTGTAAAGCTGACGCTTTCGGGGTGTCGGGAGTCAAGATATTCTCCGTCGGTGCGGAAGGTGGTTATCTCAACGGGCTCACCGCTCGACAGCACGGTCACCGTGCCGTGATGCAGTCCCGTTGGTATAGTTTTCATATCGCTAAAGAGGGAAAGAGTTTCCTCGGGAAGTGCCGAGGTTGTGACGTCAAAATCGGACGGCTCTCTGCCGAGAATTATATCTCTAAGACTTCCGCCCACAATGTACGCCTCGTGCCCCGCTTCTTCAAGTCTTTCGATTATTCTTTCGATATACGCAGGAATTTTCACGTCTTGCCCCCCTTTCGTCAAGTCTTTTATATATTATACTACTTGTTTTTAATTATGTCAATAAATTGGTATTTGTCGGGGAGTTGGTTTGTGTTGCTCCCGCCGAAAAAAACGCCCCGACAGACATAGAAAAATCTGTCGGGGGGATTTTATAAATTATTTAACACCTATCTTATCGAAAGCCTCGTAAACTATCTCTGCCTCGGAGAAATATTCACGCTTGCCCTTGACGAGCTGATAGGTCTCGTGTCCCTTGCCCGCAAGGAGAATGATGTCTCCTTTTTCGGAGTTTTTGAGGGCGAACTCAATTGCCTCTTTTCTGTCGGGAATTGCGTGGTACGGACAAGAATCTGCCGTGAAATAGGTGGTTATCTCACCGATAATATTCATAGGCGGCTCGTTGTCGGGGTTGTCCGAGGTTATGATGCAGAGGTCTGCACCTCTCGAGGCAACGAGTCCAAGCTCGCCTCGTCTCATCTGCGTTCTCTCGCCAACCGAGCCAAACAGGCAGATAAGTCTTGTGGGGTTATATTTGCGAAGTGCCGTGAGAGCTGCCTCAAGGCTGACTCCGTTGTGTGCGTAGTCGATAACGACCATCGCACCGTTAGGGCAGGCGATAGTCTCAAAGCGTCCCTTTATTCTTGCGACCGCGAGGGCACTTACTATATCCTTATATTCAATTCCAAGTCTGCGGCAGACTGCAATCGAGGTGAGGGCGTTATAAACGCTGAATTCCCCCGGGAAGGAGAGTGAGACGGGGAAGGAGCCGTCCGCGATGCCATCAACGTGGCAGGTGAAGGATGTCTCTATATTTCCGTCGGGACGCAAATATTCTATATCGCTTGCCGAGTAATCAGCCGCAGTGCGTACGGAAATGCCCTTTGAAGGACAGCCGCAGCCCGCTATGACCTCGGATGCGTGAGGATCGTCGGCATTGTAAACCACAAAGCTTGCACCGTAATCGGTAAAGAGTGAATGCTTGCACGCCTTGTAATTGTCAAAGTCGGGATGCTCGTATTTTCCTATATGGTCGGGATAAAGATTTGTGAAAACGCAGATGTTGAATTTTATTCCGTGAACGCGGGAGAGCAGAAGTGCCTGAGAGGAGACCTCCATAACGAGAGCCTTGACTCCTGCACATACCATACGGCTCATATAATCCTGAATGTCGTGGCTCTCGGGGGTGGTGTTGACGGTGGCAAAATGCGAGCCGTCGAAATCAACTCCGTTTGAGCCGATATATCCTGCCTTTATTCCGTTTGCGTTGAGCACGTTATATATGAGAAGGGAAGTGGTAGTCTTTCCCTTTGTACCCGTTATACCGATTATTGTAAGCTTTTCGGCGGGACGCGAGAAAAAGTTTGCTGATACGGTAGCAAGAGCAATTCTTGAATTTTCGGTGATGATGACTACAACGTCATCGGGAAGGTCAAGCTCGTCCTGACAGATAAAGACTCTGCACCCACGCTCGTAGGCGTCGTTTGCGTATTTGTGACCATCATTGAGAGCCCCCGTTACGCATACGAATACCGAGCCCGCCTTCGCATTTGTCGAATTGTAGCATACCTTGTTTATCTCAATATCCGACAGGGAAAGAGAACTCTTATTTATTATTTTTTTATAATTAACATCACAAAGAAGTTTTTCAAGAAGCATAGTCCTTCCCCCTACAAAATACGTGATTTTTTTATTTATATCACCATTATAGCATACATTTTTCATAAAATAAATAGAGAAAAGAAAAAATAAAAAAAATTTGAAATATTTTAAAAATTTCTTGACTTTTCCACAATTTTGTGATACAATTTCAAAGGATAGTGTTTAATTAGAATTTTATTGCCTCTTTCGAGGCGTCACGTGGTGTTGCAGAGGCTTTCCCCCCAAGCCTCTGCTCACTGCGATACATAATTAAAGCTCTATAAAAAGCCGCAAGGATTTCCTTGCGGCTTTTTTGTTAAAATATTGACTTTTTAGTGAATATAATAATTCAAATTTTGCAAACCGAAGGTTTCTACCCTTAGGTAATTTATCGGTGAGTTTGTTTGTGTAAAATGCGGGACGTCGAGGACGTCGTCCCCTACAAACAATCATTTTGTTTTTTCCTTATCCCGTGAGAATTTTTACATCTTTCGTCTTGTAGGGGGCGACGTCCTCGACGCCCCGAAAAAACGAACGATTTTGTTAAACCTCACCTCGATAAATACCAATTTATCTTCTGTGAAATACGTTATTCGGTTTCCTCGTAGATAAACAAGAGGCGTTCCTCGATTTCATTTTTTCTGTAATCGAGCTCGGAGAGTCGCTTGTAATCGGTAGCGGCGTCTCCAACCATTTCTTTTTCTATCGTTTCAAGCTCGGCTTCAAGTGCTTCGGCTTCTTTTTTTAGCCTTTCAACATATCTCTCACGCTTCTTTTGCTCGGACGTGTTTTTCTTTGCCGCAAGATATTGCTCCTTGCCGCTGCCCGAGGAAATTTCGGCGGCTGTCGAAACAGGGAAGGAGAGTACGTTCATTCGCTCTCGCTCTCGGCAAAGCTCGGAGTATCCCTCGCCTATTTTCGTTACCGCAATATCGCGGCACTTGCCCTCGGCAGGCGGGATAATTTCTATAATTCTTGTAGCAAGCTTGTCTATAAAATATCGGTCGTGCGAGACGGTAATAATAGTTCCGTCAAAGGAGAGAAGAGCCTGTTCAAGTGCCTCGCGAGAGGCGATATCAAGGTGGTTTGTCGGCTCGTCAAGTATGAGAAGATTCATATCCGAAAGCAAGAGCTTCGCAAGAGTAAGTCTCGCCCTCTCGCCACCGCTCAGTACCGACACCGTCTTGAAAACGTCCTCACCTACAAAGCGGAAGGATGCGAGTGTTGAACGCACCTCAAGCTCGGTGAGCGAAGGATAAGCGTTGTGAAGCTCGTCAATCACCGTGTTTTGCTCGGTGAGGTTTTGGTTTTCCTGGTCGTAATAGCCGACCTTGACGTTCGTTCCCGCCTCAACGTATCCGCTCGAGGGGACAAGAGCACCTATAATAAGCTTTATGAGAGTCGATTTTCCCGTGCCGTTAGCACCAACGAAGAAGAGCCTGTCTCGTTTTTTAACGAGCATCGAAAAGTCCTCGAAAAGAGGTGCTGCCGTGCCGTACGCGAAGGAAAGAGAATTTACTGTAAGCACGTCGTTGCCGCTTTCGATTGACGAGTGAAACTTCATTTTTATAGGCTTTGGAGCTTCCTTTGGGCGTTCAATCTTTTCCATTTTTTCAAGAAGCTTTAGGCGGCTTTCTGCGGCGATGATGTTTCTCTCTCTGTTCCACGCCCGCTGTTGCTCGATATATGCCTCTTGTCTCGCAATTTCCTTTTGCTGATTCTTGTAGTGGCGGAGCTGAATTTCCTCGTCCTTTTTGTGTTTCTCGGTGGCAACGGTATAGCCGCCGTCGTAAAGCTTTGCCGTCTTGTGCTCCATTATGAGCGTCTTGTTAGTTATCCTGTCAAGGAAATAACGGTCGTGCGAAATGATTATAACGCATTTCTTATATGCGGCAAGGTAGCTTTCAAGCCAAGCGAGAGTCTCGATGTCAAGGTGGTTAGTCGGCTCGTCAAGCAGGAGAATATCGGGCTCACGGCAGAGCTCACGGGAAAGTGAAAGTCTCGTTTTTTGTCCGCCGCTGAGTGCCGAGTAGGGAAGATTTATCTGGTTTTCGTCAAATCCCATTTTTACGAGAGTCGAGGCACATCTGCCACGAAATTCAAGGCCGCCCTCGGCTATGAATTTTTCGTTCAGCTCGGCATAAAGTGCCGCAGTTTTCTCGTCAGCTCCCGCCTCGCTCATTTCTTTCTCAAGCTCGGAAAGCCTCTTTTCCTTGACTATAAGATGCTCGAAGGTGCGGTACATTACCTCAAGGGCAGTGAGCCCCTGTCCGCCCTCGCCAAGCTCCTCTTCAACCGCGAGAAAGGCATCGTTTTGGCGGAGCACGCCGAGAGTTTTTTGCTTTGAAATATATACGTTTCCGCTGTCCGCCTCTCTGTCGCCGAGAATTAGCGAGAGCAAGGTGGACTTTCCGCAGCCGTTGACGCCTATTATACCGAGCTTGTCGTTTTCGTTGAGCGAAAACGAAATATTCCGCAATATTTCATTTGTGCCAAAGGACAGCGATATATCGTTTACACTGATAACAGTCATTATTTTCTACCTTAAAAATATTTTTCAAATTTTGATTTGTCGGTGTGTTTGAAATAATTTGTTTGCATGGAATACGGACCGTCTATTTGCAAAGCAAATTTGGACGCACGTCCCCTACAAACAATAATTTAATTTTTTCTTTACCCCGTGAGGATTTCAAAAATTTACGACCTGTAGGGGGCGACGGTCTACTGCGGTTCGGTCACACTCGGGTTCTGACAACCGCACAGGGTTGTCATTCATTACCCTCGTGCCGCTTCGCTACCTCGACGCCCCGAAAAAACGAACGATTTTGTTAAACCTCTCCCCGACAAATACCAATTTATAATTTACTAAAATTCAAAGCGGGACAGTCATTTGGCTATCCCGCTTTTGTTTTTAATGAATTAAGCTTCACCGAGATATGCTTTCTTTATGCTCGGGTCGTTGATAAGCTCAGAGGCGTCGCCCGACATCGTTATCGAGCCTGTTTCAAGCACGTAAACTCTATCGGAGATAGACATTGCCTTTTTAGCGTTCTGCTCAACGAGAAGCACCGTCTTGCCCGCTTCCTTAAAGGATTTTACAATTTCAAAAATCTCGGAAACGAGAAGGGGAGAAAGTCCCATAGAGGGCTCGTCAAGAACTATAAGCTCGGGATCTGCAAGAAGGGCTCTTCCCATCGCGAGCATCTGCTGCTCACCGCCCGAAAGAGTACCTGCGAGCTGCTTTTTACGCTCCTCAAGTCTCGGAAAATCGCGGAAGACCTCTTGCATAGTTTCCTCAATTCCTGACTTGTCCTTACGCGTGTAAGCACCCATAAGAAGATTGTCGTAAACCGAGAGAGACTGGAAAATTCTACGTCCTTCGGGAACGTGAACGAGGCCCTCGGACACTATCTTGTGGGCGGGAGTCTTGGTTATATCCTTGCCCTTATAAAAGACGCTTCCGTTCTTCGGGCGGATAAGACCTGTAATTGTGTGAAGTGTTGTTGTTTTTCCGGCACCGTTTGCACCGATGAGCGATACTATCTCGCCCTTTTTAACCTCGAAGGATATACCCTTTAGTGCACGAATGACACCGTAATATACCTCAAGATTTTCTACTTTAAGCAAAGTTTCTGACATAATTTAGTTTTCTCCTTTCCTTAAAGCATCATTCACCGATATATGCCTTAATGACGTTAGGATCATTAAGAACGTCGCTTGTCTTACCCTGAGCGAGCTCAGTACCGAAGTTGAGAACGGTAAGATTCTCACAAATTCCGCCGACAAGTCTCATATCGTGCTCAATAAGGAGTATGGTCATATCGAAATGGTCTCTTATAAAGAGAATATCGTCCATAAGCTCCTGTGTTTCGTTGGGGTTCATTCCTGCGGCAGGCTCGTCGAGAAGGAGAAGCTTCGGGTTTGTCGCAAGAGCTCTCGCTATCTCAAGTCGTCTCTGCTTTCCGTAGGGAAGATTTTGTGCAAGGTAGTCTGCATAAGGATCGAGCTTAAATACCTTAAGCATCTCCATAGCACGCTCCTTGAATTCCTTTTCGGTCTTCTTGTGGCGGGGAAGTCTTAAAATCGACTCCGCCATAGAGCAGTTTATCTGGTTTGAAAGACCTACCATTACGTTCTCTGCGACGGTGAGGTTACCGAAAAGACGAATGTTCTGGAAGGTACGTGCGATACCTTTTTTATTGATGTCGATTACAGATTTACCCGTAAGCTCCTCGCCACAGAGATAGAAACGTCCCGAGGTGGGCTTGTAAACGCCTGTGATGAGGTTGAAGAAGGTAGTTTTACCTGCACCGTTAGGGCCGATAAGTCCGTAAAGCTCGCCGTGATTTATGGTGAGGTTTACGTCGTCAACCGCACGCAGACCGCCAAACTGAATGGAGAGGTGCTCCGCACGGAGAACGGGCTCAGAGGTGTTGATTATTTTTTCGTCTGCCATAATCACTGAACCTCCTTATCTTTATCGGGTACTTTTTTCTAAACAGTGCCATAAAATTCTTGAAGTTATACTTTTCTCTGAACGTCTTGAGTGCAGGAGCATTCTTATAAATAACTATTACGATAAGAATGAGTGCATAGAAGAGGTTTTGGAGAACTGCAAGGTCACCTGTGAGCATTGTCTGGAGCTTGACGTTAAGGAAGGTTATAAGCGTAGCGGCAACGATAGAGCCGTTGATGCTTCCAATACCGCCAAGAACTACCATAACAAGTATCTCGATAGAATAGTTATAGTCAAAGCTTGCACTCTGAATACGGGAGTTGCTGTAGCTGAAGAGAACTCCCGCAACGCCTGCGAAGAAGGAAGAAATCATAAATACAAGAAGCTTGTACTTTGTGACGTCAATACCCATTGCTCTTGCGGCTATCTCGTTATCACGAATCGAGGTTACCGCTCTTCCATGCTTACTGTGAAGCAGGTTTTGTGTTACTGCTATCGTGATAAGCACGAAAGCGAACGCAACTATAAAGAGAGAGTTCTTATCGAATCTTGGGGATTTAAGACCGGTCGTACCACCGAAGAGTGCTTCGGGGGCGTTCATAAAGAGAGAACGGGCTATCTCACCGAATGCAAGTGTTACTATCGCAAGGTAGTCACCGCGAAGTCTGAGTGCGGGAAGACCTATAACAACTCCCGCAAGAGCCGCCACAAGTCCACCTACGATGATAGAGATGAGGAGCGTGGGGAAGGAGTTGCCAAGCACTGGCTCGAGTATTACCGAAACCTTACCGCCAAGATATGCACCGACACACATAAATCCTGCGTGACCGAGCGAAAGCTCACCCAAAAATCCTACGACCATACCGAGAGATACGGCAAGAATAATAGCAATAGCTATCTTCTCAAGCAAGTAAAGGTCGGCAGTCTTAGCACTGCCTGTGAGAGACATGACGGTATAGAAGAGAGCAACTGCGGCAATGATTATGTAAGAGAGGTATCTCTTGAGAAAATTGAATACAGCTTTCTTATCCATATTATACCTTCTCCCTTCTCATCTTTCCGAGAATACCCGAAGGCTTCACTAAAAGAACGATTATAAGTATTGCAAACTCAACCGCGTCGGTATAGGGTGCGAGTGCGGGTACGCTGTAAGAAAGGCTCTCGATAACGCCAAGAAGGATACCGCCGACCATAGCACCGGGAATAGAGCCGATACCGCCTATAACCGCCGCCGTAAACGCCTTGATACCGGGCATAGCACCGAGAGTGGTCGAAAGGCTGGGAGCTTTACAGAGCATAAGGTATCCTGCGATAGCGGCAAGAGCTGAGCCTATCGCAAAGGTTATAGTTATTATGGCATTTGTATTGATACCCATAAGAAGAGCCGCATCTCTATCCTCGGAGACAGCTATCATAGCACGTCCTGTCTTAGAGTAGTTAACGAAAAGAGTAAGCACTGCCATTACCACTACGGTGACCGCAAGGGTAATAAGTGTGCTGTATGCAATATCGAAAGAGCCGATTTTAAAAGCTCCTGATATTTGAAGCTTTACGGGCATCTTCGTAGCCGAACCGAAAAGTATCTGTGCCAAGCTCTGAAGAAGCGAGCTGACGCCGATAGCGGTGATAAGAACGGCAAGAGGAGATGCTCCTCTCAGGGGGCGGTATGCAAAACGCTCGATAACGATACCGAGGACTACGCAGAATACTACTGCCGCAGCGACTGCCCAAAGAGGATGACCGAGCAGGGTAAGAGTTACGAACATCATATATCCGCCCGCCATTATTACGTCACCGTGTGCGAAGTTAAGCATCTTTGCGATACCGTAAACCATCGTGTATCCAAGAGCGATAATAGCATACGTTCCGCCGGCACTTAAGCCGTTTATAAGTGCTATTAAAAATTTCATAATGTTTCCTTTAAATTCGTTTTTAGACGAGAATTTGCCGACACGGTTTTCCGCAGCGGCAAATTCATGTTAAATTTTTTGTCTTTTAATTAAGCGTTAGCTTCCTTGATAACGAAAGCGATAGCTGTCTTGTTGACGTAACCTGTGGATTCCCATGTGATGTTGTCACCGGTATTTCCGCTGTACGTGAAGCCACCGTTAAACTTTGCCTTAAGGATCTCGCAGAGCTCGGATGCATCCATTCCGGGAGCAATGTCCTTGCCCTCAGCCTTAGCTTCCTTCATTGCGTTGTAGATTGCATATACGCAGTCATATGCGGAAGCACCGAACTGGTTAAGTGTCTCTGCACCGAACTTCTCGGTGTACTTCTTGATGTATTCAGCAGCTGCACCCTCGGTAGCCTTTGAGTTGAAGTGAGAGAGCATGGAGATTTCCTGAGGAATTGCTGTGATGTCAAAGCCCTCTGCAGACTCGATACCGTCAAAGCCGTCACATCCGTAGTAGATAGCGTCAGCAGCTACCTTGTCCTTAGCCTGTGTCATAAACGCGGAAGCGGGAGTGTAGTAGATGGGCATGAAGATAAACTTGCAATCCTTAAGAAGCTCAATCTGTGTTGTGAAGTCGAGACCGTCGCCTACGAAAGAAGCCTCAACAGTTGCAATAGACTCTTTAAGAGTTGCCTTGAAAGCATCGTAAATACCCTTTGAGTACGGGTCGTCGGACTTGTAGAAGATACCGATAGATGTGTAGTCAAGAGTGTTTACGTAGTCAGCGGCAACTGTACCCTGGTTACCGTCTGCGAAGCACATCTGGTAGCCGTTGGTGTAAAGATCTTCGGGCTCATCCTCTGTTCCCGCATAAACGATAGCGTTAGCAGAAGCGGAGGGAGTGATGAAGAATACGTTGTCCTCAGCGGAGAGCTCTGTAAACTCAAGACCGGGGTTTGTGGTTACACAACCAAGAGAAACAACCATTCCCTTATCAACCATTGCTGCATAGTTTGTAGCAACCTTGGTTGCGTCGTGCTGGTCATCAAATGCCTCAAGAGTGAACATAACACCGTCAAGACCGCCTGCTGCGTTGATCTCGTCAACTGCCATCTGAGCGGAGTTCTTAACTGCTACGCCGTAAACTGCTGCGGCACCGGTAAGAGGACCGGACATACCGATAACGTAAGTGTCTGCCTTGTTAGCACCACATCCAACGAATGCGGTTGCTGCGAGAAGTGCACACATAACGAGTGCGAGCACCTTCATTGCTGTCTTTTTCATGATAAATCACCTCATGTAGAATATTTTTCCATCGGCAAAAATATTTCCCGATTTTATATACATTATATAATATCACAACAAATTTGACTTGTCAAGAAAATTGCAAACTTTTTTTCATTAAAATGAATATTTTTCTGTAAAAGGGGTGAAAAATAGCTTGAAGAAAGCATTTTGGGCGTTTTTTTGAGCTTTAATTTGCTATAAAATGAATAAAAAAACGCACAAAGGCAAAAATAAATCCATAAGAACTTAAATGCAAAATATCAAAAGGAGCCAGAATATGTCTGAAAAGAAAAATTCTTTATTCGAAAAAATGAAAAATTCGAAGGTAAACCGAGCGACCGTTGTCTCGGTAGCGATGCTTTTGGTGGCAACTCTCGTTATCGTAGGGGTAACGCTCGCGTCTAACCGTTCTAAAAAAAACGATCTTCCGCCGGTAGATACCGATACGAAGGACACGACCGATGCACCCGAAACCGATGAGCCTGACGAAAGTGCTGCTGTTACCGAACCCGAGGAAACTAAGCCCCCTGTGAGCGATCCCTCGAAGCCCACCGCTGAGCCTCTTCCTTCCTTTGTTCTTCCCGTCAAGGGTGCGATTCTTAAGGAGCACGATGCCGCTCTTCAGGTCTACTCCGCAACTATGGGCGATTACAGAGTTCACCTCGGCATTGACGTTGTGACCGAGGAGAACGCACCCGTCTATGCGGCGGCAGACGGCAAGGTGTCGAAGATATGGGAAGACGTTAAGATGGGATACTGTATGGCTATCGAGCATAGCGGCGACTGTGTTACCGTATATAAAAATCTCGGCAAGACGTTGCCTGAGGGAATCGCCGAGGGCGTGTCTGTGCGTTCGGGACAGCTTGTTGCGACTGTTGGAAACAGTGCGATGATCGAGATTGCCGAGGAGCCTCATCTCCACTTTGAGATGACAGTTGGCGGTCTTTCGGTAGATCCTCTTGAGTATTATGATGACAAGGCACTCGAGGCACTGAAGCTTGATTCCTCTTACGAGGAGTAAAAAACAAGGAAGGCAAATTTGCCTTCCTTTTTATTTTACAAGACTTGAAAAAATCAGATATAGCAATGGAATGGTGATTACAGATAAAATCTGGGAGATCATTACCATTGAGGCTCCGGGACGTGTGTCTCCACCGTAAGCGGCGGGGAAAACGATGGTGTTAAGACCTATGGGAGATGCAAACCCGACGAGAGCAAGTATGAAAAGCTCCTCCGGAGCACCGAGTAATATAATTATTGTAAGAATTGTCGAAGGAATAGCCACAAGCCTCAAAAAAGCCATAAGATAGCTCCTTTTATCAAGAAGGAGCGATTTTATATCGTATGTGCCGATAACAAGACCTGTTATAAGCATTGCGATAGGACCCATGCAGCTTGAGGCGTTGTCAAGTGCAGTCAAAAGAAAGCTCGGAAGATATTTCGAGACACCGCACAATCCAAAGACGATTCCGAGTATCATTGCAATGAGGGGCGGCGAAAGCAAGGCTCTTTTTATACATTTGAAAAAGCCGTCGCCCTCTTTCCTCGGGATGAGAAGGTAAAGCCCCAGTGCATAGCAGGCAATATTAAAGGAAAAGGTGAAGAGTGTGTATTTAAAGAAAAGCTCCTCTCCCCATATGCCGAGAATCACAAAATTGCCGACAAATCCGTAATTGGATACCGCAATTGCATATTTATATATATTCCTTCGGTAGTCTTCGGTAAGGTCTCGCTTTTTTCTCTTAACAATGGCGTAAGGAAGCGTTAAGGCGAGTATGATCGGAATGAGTAGAAAAAGAGCACCAAAAAGTATGAGAGATGAGTTTTCTTTAAAGGTGGTTGGATTGCACTGCTTTATTTGAGTTGCAAAGTTGAGCGCGGGCAAAAAAACGAGTGTCTCGAGCTTCGACAAAATGACGTGAGAGTTGTCTGGAACAAGCTTTGCTTTTCTCAAAACAAATCCCGCCAAAACGAGCGAGAGTATCATTAAAAGTTGGTTTAAGGTTGCGTTGAAAATTAACATATTTCTGTTTTTATAATTTCTTTTTAAAAAATATGAGAGTTGTTCGCTTGATAAAAATATAGTAACGAAAAATCTAATTAAAAATCAAAAAATCGCTATATTTCTATAAATCGCAGGTGTTGAATTTGTGATGTTTTTGAAAACTCTTGTAAAATATGACACTGAGGAGAATCCAAACTCGGAAGAAATTTCGGCAATAGTTTTTTGTGACGAAATAAGCAATCTCTTTGCTTGACTTATGCGTACTAGATTTACGTAATCAACGAAGGTTATGCCTACAGTTTTCTTAAAAAGTCGGCAGAAATATTCGCGGTTCATATCGAGCGTTTTTGCAATTTCCTCGAGCGAAATTTCCTTTGTGTAATTCTCTTTGACAAAGAGTAGAGCAGGGAAGATCTTGCTTGCGGCGTTTTCATCAAGACCGCGTATGCGGCTCTCAAGAAGTCCTCCTCGTTCGAGAAGCCCAAGTAAGATTTTTGAATATCCTTCCACGAAAAGAGAGGCACTTTTGTCCTTCTTTTCGTTTTCCTCAGAGATTCGTGCGATATTTGAAAAAAAATCGCCAGTTGTCTCGTCCTCGCGACGAAGATACAGAAAATCTCTGTCAAAATGCGAAAGTGCGTCGTACAAATACTCGCCAACCTCAGAAAGCGACGCAGGTATGAGAACCTTTTTGTTTATCTTTATCGATGCGGTGGCGGTGAAGGGAAGAATCGGCTTTGCCGTATGAGGAACAGAGCTTTTTATGATAAGCACGTCTCCTACTCGAAGATTGATTTTTTTTGACGCTACCTTAACCTCGAGCATTCCCGATTTCCCTGCAAGTATCTGCATCTCGCTATGTACGTGCTGTCCTCCGGAAAACTCTCTGTCTCCAAACTCAAGCGAAGCGACAAGAACGTCGGGCAACGCTGTGTTTATGGCTTTTTTACCCATATGTATCTCCTATAAAATCAAAATAATGCAAACTAAAAATCTTGGTATAAATCCTATAATTCATATAACAACTGATTTAATTGTATCATATTAGTCTTTTGTTTTCAATAGGTGATTGTCAATTTTTTGAAATTTATTTTTTAAAATTCTCCTCAAAAAACGCTCGTCTCCTCAAAAAACGCGATTGTTATATTTAAAAATTATTTATATTTCAATGATAAATAATACCCGAAACCCCTTGACGAGCCAAGAAATATTTGATACAATTAGCCTGAATAAATATTAGGAGGCATAAACAATGCGTGAAACAATTATTCAAAAAGTTTTAGAACATAAGGCTATCGCCATCGTTAGGGGTGCAAGTGTTGAGGACTGTCTCAAGGTTGCCGATGCACTTTACGAGGGCGGAATCCGTTTTATGGAGATAACCTTCAACCAGAAGAACCCCGATTCCTTCAAGGATACGGCTGCCGCTATCAAGGGTGTTTCCGAGAAATATGCTGGCAAGATGTACGTAGGTGCAGGCACGGTTACTACACCCGAGCTTGTTGAGATCGCTGCAAACGCAGGAGCTCTCTACATAATCTCTCCCGACACAAACCCCGATGTTATTAAGAAGACACGCGAGCTCGGTCTCGTTTCTATGCCCGGTGCACTCACACCTTCCGAGGTACTTCTTGCACACCGTTCGGGCGCTGATTTCGTAAAGCTCTTCCCCGTAGGAACACTTGGTGCTGCTTACGTTAAGGCACTTTGTGCACCTATCAGCCACGTTAAGATGCTTGGCGTTGGAGGCGTAAACGAAGAGAATGCGGCTGACTTTATGAAGGCTGGCGTTGTCGGTGTTGGCGTTGGCGGAAACCTTGCTAACAAGAAGTGGATCGATGCAGGTGAATTCCACAAGATCACCGAGACAGCTAAAAAGCTCGTTGAAAACATTAAGAACGTTTAATTTTAAAAATAACGATATACAAAAGGAGAAAAATTATGAAAAGAATTATTACTTTCGGTGAGATTATGATGCGTCTCAATCCCGAGGGATACCTTCGCTTCGTTCAGGCAACAAAGTTTGAGGCTTCTTATGCTGGCGGTGAGGCAAACGTTGCAGTTTCTCTCGCTAACTACGGTATGGACGCAGCTTTCGTTTCTAAGGTACCGAAGCACGAGATCGGTCAGTGTGCAGTAAACGCACTCCGTCAGTTCGGTGTTGACACAAGCCTTATGGTTCGTGGCGGCGAGAGACTTGGTCTTTACTACGTAGAAAAGGGTGCTTCTCAGAGAGCATCGAAGGTTATTTACGACCGCGCAGGTGCTGCAATAGCTAAGGCAACTGCTGCTGACTTCGATTGGAAGAAGATCTTTGAGGGTGCTGACTGGTTCCACTTCACAGGAATTACTCCCGCTCTCGGCGGCGAGCTTCCCGAGATCTGTCTTGAGGCTTGTAAGGCTGCTAAGGAGCTTGGTGTAAAGATAAGCTGCGACCTTAACTACCGTAAGAAGCTCTGGACAAACAAAGAGGCTGAGGCAGTAATGTCTAAGCTCATGCCCTACGTTAACGTTTGTATCGCTAACGAAGAGGATGCTAAGGACGTATTCGGTATCGAGGCTGAGGGAACCGACCTCTACGCAGGAAAGGTAAACCACGACGGTTACATCAGTGTTGCTCGTCAGCTCACTGAGAAGTTTGGATTTGACAAGGTTGCTATCACACTTCGTGAGAGTATTTCCGCTTCCGACAACGGTTGGGCAGCTATGCTTTACTCCGACGGAAAGGCATACTTCTCTCCCAAGTACAACGTTCGTATCGTTGACCGTGTAGGCGGCGGCGACAGCTTTGGCGGCGGACTTATCTACTCACTCCTTTCTGACTTCGACGATCAGAAGGCAATCAACTTCGCAGTTGCAGCTTCTTGTCTCAAGCACTCCATCGAGCACGACTTTAACCTTGTATCTGTTGCAGAGGTTGAGGCTCTTGCAGGCGGTAACGCTTCGGGCCGTGTTCAGAGATAAGTTTATTATCACGAGGTAATTAGAATGAAGATTACTAAAGTCAATACGTATCACGTTCGTCCCCGTTGGGGCTTCGTTGAGATAGAGACAGACGCCGGCATCACCGGTTGGGGTGAGGCTGTTCTTGAGGGACACTGTGACGCAGTTCTTGCGTGTGTAAACGAGATGTCCACATACCTTATCGGAAACGATCCTAACAGAATTGAGGATATTTCCGCTACTATCTACAGAGCAGGATTTTACCGTGGCGGCGGCGTTCTTATGAGTGCAATTGCCGGTATCGACCAGGCTCTTTGGGATATTAAGGGAAAATTCTACGGTGCACCCGCTTACGAGCTTATGGGCGGTAAGTGCCGTGACAACATTAAGGTATATTCTTGGATAGGCGGAGACCGTCCCGCAGATACCGGAGCTATGGCAAAGGAGAGAAAGGACGCAGGATTTACCGCTATTAAGATGAATGCTACCGAAGAGCTTCAGATGATTGATACTTACGATAAGGTTGACGCAGTTCTTGAGAGAGTTGCGGCTATTCGTGAGACCTGCGGTAAGTACTTCGGTATTGCTATCGACTTTCACGGACGTGTTCACAAGCCTATGGCAAAGATACTTGCTAAGAAGCTTGAGGAGTTTGATCCTATGTTCATCGAGGAGCCTGTGCTCTGCGAGAATATGGAAGTTTTCAAGGAGATTGCAGCTTGCTGTAATATCCCGATAGCTACAGGCGAGCGTCTCTTTACAAAGTACGATTTCAAGCGTCTCCTTCAGGCAGGCGGTGTTGATATTATTCAGCCCGACCTCTCTCACGCAGGCGGTCTTACCGAGGTTAAGAAGATTGCTTCTATGGCTGAGGCTTATGACGTTGCAGTCGCTCCTCACTGTCCTCTCGGACCTATCGCACTTTCTGCTTGTCTTAACCTTGACGCTACCTGCTATAACGCTGTTATTCAGGAGCAGTCCATCGGTATCCACTACAACGTTGGTAAGAGCGTTCTTGACTATGCTCTTAACAAGGAAGACTTCGAGTTCGTTGACGGCAGAGTTCAGATGCCGAGAATCCCCGGTCTTGGAGTTGAGGTCAACAAGGAGCTCGTTCTCGAAGAGAACAAGACACCTCACCAGTGGAAGAACCCCGTATGGCGTCACGGCGACGGCTCTGTTGCAGAGTGGTAATTTCATAAAAACAAAAAACAAGGCGGCTCATTCGAGCCGCCTTGTTTTTATTTGGTTTACAATTTGGTGTTTGCAGGGGGAGTATATTATTAATTGTTTGTTTTTTCGGACCGTCGGGGACGCCGGTCCCTACAAGGTATGAGATGTTTGAAATCCACACGGGGTAACGGAAAAAACAAAATTATTGTTTGTAGGGGACGTGCGTCCAAATTTGCTTTGCAAATAGACGGTCCGTATTTAACGCAAACTAACTCACCTACAAATCAAACCGTTGGTTTGCACCCCAAGGGGTAAAACTTCGTTTGCAAAACTTGAATTATTTTAATTTATTTATTTTCTTCCAACGAGATAATCAAGGGTCACTTTGTAATAATCGGCAAGCTTTATGGCAGCCCAGAGGGGAAGCTCACGTTCGCCTCGCTCGTATCTTTGATATACGGTCGTTTGCATATTGAGGTATTCAGCTATCTCCTTTTGAGTTTTATCACTGTCTTCTCGTAGATCTCTTATTCGGCGGTAAATATACATAAAAGCCCCCTTAATATATAATGTAATTTCATTATATAAAAAGTACCGAATGGTGTTGACAAATAACACCATTCAGTGTTATAATGTCCACATAATCTAAAAATATTATTAGTAAAAGGAGACTTTTATATGTATTGTGAAAAATGCGGAGCAGAGCTTAAAGAGAATCAAACTGTTTGCGAGAATTGCGGCAATACCCCTGCAAAAAAGGAAGATAAGCAAGTGCTTGGAATGAAATGGTACAAATTCAACGTCAATTTCTCATTGTTTTTCATGGGTGTTTTGACTGTTATAAGCGGAATTCTTGATATAACACAGTTTAAGATTGACACCGCTATTATGTGGCTTATTTACGGTGCTTTTGCAATCGTAGTCAGATTTAGACTTTCGGGATTTAAGAAAGATGCACCCTTGATGATGGTCTGCTTGAACGTTGTTTATGCGGTGGTTCAAGGATATAATGCGATTATGTACGGCGGTAATTCTGCTTTTGTTCTTGGAATAATACTTGCGATACTTAACTACATATATTTCAAAAAGAGAAAAGAGCTTTTTGTAAAATAATTTGTAAAATAAAAAAGGCGGAATTACTCCGCCTTTTTGTTATTCAGTTCAATTATTTCACCCTTGTTGAGCAGCTTATAGTTGCCGCTTCTGAGAGTTGCGAGAAGCTCCTCGTTTGAGGTGATGGGGAAGTCGGTGATAATTCCCGACTCTGCCTTGTGTGTGTCACGGTGGTAGTCGCTTCCTGCGGTCTTGATAAGTCCGAACTCGTCTGCCCACTGATCTGCAATCTTGTTTCTGAAAGGTGCGGTGTGTGCGTTGTATGCCTCAAAGCCGTCGAGGGTCGTGGGATCCGTTACCTTCATGTCGTTACGGAAGGGGTGAGCTTGTGCTAAAATCATTCCCGCCTCGCGAATGATGGGTGCGGAAATCAAAAGGGAAGTGTCCATAAGGTCGGTGTGTGCACGCAAAAATTCCTCGGTCATTCCGTAAATGAGATAATCGCAAGTGCGTAGAAGTTCCATTCCGAAAAGAACGTGAAGCTTTCCGTCTGCCGCCTTTTTTAGTGCGTGGTAGGCGTCAATATAATATTCAACCTTTTCCTCGGGAGTCATAGGCCCTAGATTTTTGAAGGTGTGGGGCGAAAAATGGTTTGTTAGAACAACTGTCGTGTATCCTGCCTCAAGATATACCTTTACAATATCCTCGGCGGTTGCGGTAGCACAGGCACTGCCCTCGGCACTGTGCAGATGAAGCTCTGTTTTGTAGGTCATAAAAATCCCCTTTGTGTCAGTATTCCACATAATTATATAATGATTTTGATTCTTTGTCAATCAATTAAGTAAATTAAATCGTATCAAATAACAAAAATAGGGCTGACGGTTGTCAGCCCATTTTTTATCTCATCATTCCGTCGATTCCGCTCTCTACACCGTCAACCATCGATCTTGCACGGTCAACGATATTTGTGTCGGTACCTGTTTCGGTTATCATACCCTCGTTTGTGGTGTCGGTGTCCTTGTCGTCATTGTTTCCGCCGCAGGCTACGAGTGAGAGGGAGAGAATAAGAGTAAGGCATAATGCCGCTATCGTCTTTTTCATTTTTTGTGTTCTCCTATATATTTTTAAGACACGAAATAAATAATCGTCTCAACTATATTTTCCCCGAAAAGAATGTAAAAAAACAAGACAAATTTTAGATATATAAGTTACCAAAATATATTTTACATAAAAAGATTTTTACTGTTAAAACTAAAATTGAGCGAAAATAAATTTTCTTTACGCTCAAGGAGGACAAGACAATGATTATGGATAGAATCGCACTGATACTCACAATAATCGGTGCTCTCAACTGGGGAAGTATAGGTCTTTTTCAGTTTGATATAGTAGCGTGGATCTGCGGTGGACAGGACGCTCTTGTGAGCCGCATCATCTACACAGTAGTTGCTCTTGCGGGAATTTGGTGTATATCTCTTATTTTCCGTGCGAGAGAGAGATTTGAATCGATAGACGAGTGAGATAAGCGAAAAATTAAATTAGGCTGTCCGAGCTTCGGACAGCCTTCTTGGTATATTAGTGCAGATCTTTAAAATATATTTACAAACAAAAAGAATTGTGATATAATCACAATGTGATATAATTATAAAAAGAATTGGTTTTTTGTGTGATAATTTATTTGTAGGAAGTGAAACGATAATGAAAAGAACAAGTGAATTTCTTGCACTTTTTCTGGCTTTTGTAATGCTTTTGGGAATGAGTATGGGCTGTCAAAAACAGGAAAACGAGGCGTGGATTGCTCCCGACGGTATAACAACTCATTATGCGAATAAGATTTCGGGCAAGGCACCGACAATTGATGGCACTATCGGTAAGGGTGAGTATGCTTCTCCCGTAAGAGTTGATGAGCCGCGCGTTATAGATCTCGCACAGCGGGTATGGCTCGATAGCCAAGTCAAGGCTGATCTTGCTTCCGAATATATGGAATTTTATTTTTCATATGACGAGGACTACATATATATAGCTATTCACGATGCAGGTCCCGAATTTATTGATAATAATGATTCTTGCTCTCAAAACGACATTCCATATAGAAACAATTATAGATTTGAATTTGGTTTTGACCTTTTAGACACCGATTCATATTTTATGTTTGAGGGTGGCTCAACAAGCACTGCGTGGACTACCTTGAACTGTTATAAGAACGGTGTGGAGGTGACTCATTCGCTTAAGAGCTACAACTTGATAAGTGAAAGCTTAATACATAAGTATCAAACCGACAGCCATGGCAAAGTGGGTGACTACATATCTTACGGCGATATAGGTGCAGGCAACGGAAACGGAAATTACACCGCAGGCAAATGGGCGGTTGTGATGGAGTTCAAGCTTGACAAAAAGGAGATAGTAGATGTTGTCAACGAAGTCTACGGTACCGAATACGAGGAGCTTTCTAACGCAATGTGGTTCTCGTTGACCTCAAAGGGATATAAGGCAAAATTAAACGATCTTGAAGATAAGTATGAACCGCAGGAGGTCAGATGGATCGGTCAGAACGAGCACTTTCTCGACTTGGTTGTGTTTGGCGATAAGAATACTGAAATAATGGCCGCCGATCCGTATGCCGGGCAAGAGAATTGTCCTAACGGACACGCAACGGTTTTGCATACGGCAAAGACTCCCACCTACGATGAGGTGGGATTTGAGGCTTATCGTGAATGCGAGAAATGTGGCTATACTACCTATACGGAAATACCGAAAATTGAAAACGTTTTTCGTACGGGATACGCAAGGGTAGACATAACCCCTCGTGTATCGCCCTCAAAACCGCTCGTCTCTTTCACTAACGTAAGGGATGAACTTTATGCCACCTGCGTTGCCCTTAACGACGGCGAGAAAACGGTTCTCTTGCTGTCTGTTGACATGAAAAGCATTCCTACAAGCATCTGCGATGAAATACGTTCTTACTTGAACAAAGAAACAGATGTGCCCACAGACAATATATTTATTTCAGCTACACACGATCATTCTGTTGCCCCGTTTGAGAATAACAGAAAGTGGGCACTTGAATCGGTTCACAAGATGGGGGACGCCGCCAAGGAGGCGATTTCGGATCTTTCTGATACGGATATGTATATTGGAACAGGAAAAACAACGGGAATGGCGTGGGTGCGTCGGTATATAAACGGCAATGGACAGATGTCCTCAATTTCTCCTGCTAATTTTTCTGACGTTACAACAAGATCGGTAAGTGAGGCGGATGACTCCTTGCAGACAGTTCGTTTTGTACGAGAGGACAAGAAGGATATAGTACTTATCAACTGGCAGGGGCATTTGGCACACGCAGTTAATCATTTCCCGAACTCAATTTCTGCCGATATGGCTCATTATATCCGTGAAGACGTTGAGGCAGGGGATAAAGATACGTTGGTCGCATTTTTTGCGGGTGCATCAGGAAACCTCAATCTTAACGCTCCCAATTCCGCACTTGCGGAATATGAGAACGCCAGCAATCCTATAAGTAAGAATAATTACTATGCAAACGTCGCTAAAGCACTTGCTAATGTGACGCTTGAAACGATCGAAGAAAAAAACCTGACAAAGATCGGGGCGGGCAGAATCGCAATCGAAAAGAGAGTCTATGCGGCACAGCAGAAGCAGGACGATCCTGCGGACGTTGCGGCAGCTCAGGCACGGCTTGACGAAGGAGGAAATGCTGCGGCGGACAGATATATGGTAGTAAGAAACAAGTCTAAAACGAGAGATTTGCGTATTTCTGCGATTTCTGTCGGTGACCTTGCATTTGTTACCGTTCCTTACGAGATGTTTGACAATAACGGTTTACAGATCAAGGAGGGTTCTCCCTTTAAGATGACCTTTGTTCTTACCAATTCCGATGGTGACTATGCATATATGCCGTCTTATGAGGCTTGTACAGAATATGGCGGCTATGAGACTGAGGCTTCGTATTTTGGTGCGGGAACTGCGGAAAATTTGGTTGCACAATACTTAGAAATGCTTAACGGTCTTAATAAAGTACGCTGAGGAGTAGTTTTTGCCTTGCGATAACATTCTGCAAATTAAAGAGAGCTTCTAAAAAGCGGTGCGGGGGAAACCTTTTTTAAGGTTTCCCCCGCATAAAATATAACCGTTATCTTACAAATTAAATTTTGAAATTATTTCAAGCCTTCTATTTTCGGATCATCACCAAAGGGGATTATGGGGGTGTTGCTTCGCTTTGCAAGGTAAAGTAGGTGATAGCGGTTGCCGAGGGCGAGTTTTGCCCTTCCTGCGAGGGCAAGGAGAAGCTCTGGGGAGAGCTTTTCGAGACAGGGGGCGGAGTATTTTTTCGAGAGCTTTCTTGAAATCTTTTTATCCTCACCCCCGTGCATCACCACGAAAACGGGGGAGAGACCAAGGGCTATCTGCACCTTTATCTCGCCCTCGATAATTTTTCGGTGGGCGAGTTTTGTCCTGCCATTTATCCCTACGAGAAAGAAGTTTTTGCCGTCAAGAGAGCATTCCTTTATGACTCGGCAAAGCTCGTCCTCGGAAGAAGGCACAATGCGTGAAGAGAGGTCGTCGATAAGGTCGAGTTTTGTCCTGTCTATGCCGAGTGAGAGGGCGAGCGAGAGGGAATTTTCGTCACGCAAGGAGATTTTTTCGCAGAGTGAGAGCACCCTTGCCACAAGCTTTTTCGCTCTTTTTCTCTTTAGTGGGCCGAGACCGTTTGAGAGAAGCTCGACGGGGACACCGCCCTTTGCCGCTGTCTCTATAAGAAGAGTGTAAAAGCGGAGCGAACGCATACTCGTTGAGTCCTGAAGAATGGAGCCTCCGCCAAGTATGAGTCTGTCCGCACTCCTTATAAGCTTGAGAATTTTCGGCAAGTTTTCGCGTTTTGCCGTTCTTATCCCGAATTTTTTTGCCACCTTATTCGGGGCGTGACATATGACGGTGATACGGGGGTTTTCGTATCTTTTCTTAAGGTCGCGAATAGCCTCGCAGAGCAGGGCATCGTCACCGAGATTTTCAAAGCCGTAATAGCCGCAAAGCACGGTGTGAGGGCGTTTTTTGAGGGCGTCGCTATAAAACTCCTCGGTCTTTTCCCCGAGTGTCAAAAGGGTATGATGGCGGAGAATATACTCGCGAAGATACCCTCCGAGTCTTTTCCTCTCGGCACTTGTCATATTTAGCAGTGCGGTGATACAGCCGTAAAGATTTATTGCGTCGGGAAGCTCGTGCCCACGACAGCAAAAATTAGTTTTTTCCGCCTCGTTTACGTTTTTTGAGTCGATTATGCCCATAAATCCCTCGTTGCCGCAAAGAACGACGGGAATGCCGCAGGACATAGCCTCAAGGGCGGCTCGCGAGACTCCAACGAAAATATCAGCCTCGCAAAAAACGTTCGGCATATCGCTGACGTGCCCGAGCATTTTCACGCATTCGCAGCCTGCCGCTTCGTTTGCACGTCTTGCTGCAGTCGATATTTTACCAAAATGCTTTCCGCCGCCCGCAATCAGTATTTTTACGCCCTTGTATCTCTCGGCAAGGCGGGGAGCGATTCGGCAAAGAAGAACGGCAGCAAGGGAGCAGTCGGAGTCAAGTCTGCTTGCAAAGAGGATAGTGGGGGCTCTTTTGCTTTCCTTTTTCTCTCTTTGAGAAAATCTGTCGGTATCTATCGCGTTTGAAATGACTTTTACCTCATCGTGCGGCACGAGGTATTCTCGGCAAAGGTAATCTCGCAGGTCCTCGCTGACCGCCACCGAGGCTTGTCCCCAAAACGAGAGGCGGCGAAGAAGGGGAGAGGTCTTGAAATGAGCGTGAACGGTCGAGACAACGGCAGGACGCCCCTTTTTCGGCAGGGCGAGACGGCAGAGAAGGGCGGCAATCCTTGAATGCACGTGGACTATATCAAAATGCCCGCTTCGCAAAATACGATACAGCCCCGCAAGCGAGTATATAAGTCGGCTCGGCCTTTTTGAGTTCAACGGAAGGGTTACGTGGCATATATTTTTCTTTTTGAGTCTGAGTGCGATATCACCGCCCGACGATGCTACTACGACCTCGTGCCCACGTCCCGTAAGTGCCGAAACAAGCTCGAAAACGTGTGTTTCCGCACCGCCCGAGTCAAGCGAGGCTGTTAGAATAAGTATCTTCATTTTTTTACCTTCCTTGTGTTTGATAAGTTGGTATTTGTCGAACGGGTTAGGAAAAGGATTAAAAAGTTTTTGCGTCTCGAACACGAACATCAGTTCGTGTGACGAAGCGAAGCGGAGTTATTTTTCTAAAAAGAGACCGCAATCCAACGCGCGTAGCGTTGGTCGCTCGTCGCAACGAGCGAAACTCCTCTATCGTTCGAAACGCCACAAAGGGTGAATTGCGGCATAGCCGCAAGAGGGGAACACACACGAGGGGGTTCCCCTTACTAAACATAAGCTAATTATACCGTTTGCCGCTTTTCTTTGCGGAAAGAGGCACAAAGAAAAGCTAAGCAAAAGAAAGTGCCGTTTTCACGAGGCTCCGCCTCGAGCTCCGCGAGCTTTTAAAAAAGCTCGACCAAAACTTTTTAATCCTTTTTGGATAAATCAAAATTTATTATGTCATAAATTCAAATGAAATGACGTCAAGAGTTGCCTCTTTGCCGAAAAAGTCTGCCACGATACGATGAGGAAGTCCAGAATCCTTATAGAGATAAAGGGTGTAGCTTTCGTTTTTGTCGGTGTCAAAAAGCTCTATGCGGTTGAACTTTTTGCCCGAGATCGATTCCACCGAGCTTTTTCTAAGTACCCCCGAGATTTCAAATAGGCTCGATATTTCTGCCAAACGGCAATACTCGGTTGATTCGAGCTGCATATCCCCAAGCGTCACTGTGGTCGTCTCACCGCATTTTTTTACAGTGATTCCCGAGAGTGAGGGAGGGGAAGTGAACTCTATAATTGTGTAGTCGGGCTCGTGTCGAGAAGTTATGACGGCACCAATACTTAGTGATTCGAGTTGAAACGAGACGTGTGCACGAAAGTTTTTTTCTTGGTAAGAAAGAAGCTTCGAGGGAGATTCGGCACAGGAGCAAAGTAAAAGAGAAAGCGAGAGAAGAAGTGCTATAAGCCTTATTATTTCCATAAATACCCCCAAAATACCGTTGTTTTTTAAATTTTATGAGTCCGAAAAGCCAATGATTACAAGGAAAAATTAAAAAAAATAAAAAAATTGAAA
>JAFVSI010000054.1 GCA_017503865.1 Clostridia bacterium
CCCCTCGTGTGTGTTCCCCTCTTGCGGCTATGCCGCAATTCACCCTTCGTGGCGTTTCGAACGATAGGGGAGTTTCGCTCGTTGCGACGAGCGACCAACGCTACGCGCGTTGGATTGCGGTCTCTTTTTGAAAAAAGAGACGCAAAAACTTTTCAACCACTTGCCCTAAGTCTCACCCATAAATCAAAATTTGAAATCATAAAACAAAGGCGAAAAATTACTATGAAAATTCTTTCTTTTGGCGACATAATATGGGACGTATATCCCGACAAGGCGTGCATTGGCGGAGCACTTTTAAATTTTTCGGCACACGTTGCTAAGAGCGGTGCTCATTCATTTCTTATGTCGGCTGTAGGCGATGACAAGCTTGGCGAGGACGCTCTCGAAAAGCTCAAAAAATTCGGTGTTGATACGAAATACGTAGGAGTGGACAAAACTCACCCAACAGGACAGTGCCGTGTAACGCTTGACGAGAATGCCGTACCCACCTTTTGTCTTCTTGATGACGTAGCATACGACAACATAGTTCTCCCCGACAACGCTCTCAAGGAGAATTTTGACGCTATTGCTTTCGGCTCTGTACCGCTCAGACACGAAAAGAACAGAAACACGCTTATACAGCTTATAAACAACGGAAAAGCGGGCAAGGTGTACTGCGACATAAATCTCCGTGCCCCCTTCTACACAAAGGAAACGGCAGATTTTTGCCTTAGAAATTCAAACATTTTAAAGGTCAGCGAGACCGAACTTGAATACGTTACCGTCGAGCTTTTAGGCAAAAAAGCGAACGGCTATAACGAGGCACTCTCGCTTCTCACAAACGCCTATAAAAACCTTGAGCTTGTAATTCTCACCTGCGGTGAAGAGGGGGCTTACGCTTATTTAACGAAAGAAAATCGCTCCTATTTCTGCCCCTCGAAAAAGGTCAAGGTAGTCTCAACCGTCGGTGCGGGTGACAGCTTTGGTGCGGCATTTCTTGCCTCTTACCTTTCGGGCAAGGATATTCCCTATTGCCTTGAGGTTGCAACCGAGCGTGCCGCGTACGTTGTCTCACATATTGACGCCGTTCCCGAATGATTTTGCAATTTAAGGAGTTTAATATGAAAAAACCTTTCATATCGGGAGAGTGGAAAATACTTTTCAAGCCCGAAAAATATGGAAATTATGTAAATGACCACTCAATCGTAAAGGATTCTGACGACAAGTGGCACCTTTTTGGAATAACAAGCTTTGGGGGCGGAGCTTATAACGAAAAATACTTCGTCCACGGAGTCGGCGACAGTCTTGATGCTCCTATGGCAGAGGTTCAAAAGACCATTGACTGCGGAACACCCGCATGGGCTCCGTGCATTATAGGAAAAGATGGCAATTACTATATGTTCTACGGTCCGTCGCCCACAAGCCTTGCCGTTTCATTTGAGCTTTACGAGTGGTTTGGCTACCCCGTAACACTTAAAAATGAGCCACCGATGGCGGCACATAGAGATCACTTTGTCATTAAGGTCTGCGATGAATACCTTATGTACGTATCGGGAATTAAGGAGAAAAAAGGGGCTATTTCCCTCTTCTCGTCAAAGGACCTTCTTAGCTGGGAGTTCTGCGACTTTGCCCTTACCTCGGGTGATAACGCTCCCCTCAGATGCCCTTGGGGTGCTATGGAGTCCCCTTTTGTCGTAGAAAAGGATGGTTTTTTCTATCTCTTTGTAACTTACACCGATAGTTCGCTTGATACCTATAACAACACCCTCGTGTTTGTGTCAGATGACCCAAAGAATTTTGGACAGTATGACGGTGAAAATAGCGGTGCTGCACCGATAGCAAGAATTAAGGCTCATGCTCCCGAAATAATCAAGGACGGAGATAAATATTTCATAACGACCTGCGGATGGAATAACAAAGGCATTCCACATGAGGGTTGTGTGTCAATTGCAGAGCTTAAGTGGAAATAATTTTTCAAAATTGTATTATTCATCTTGATTATCCACTTCACTTCGGGTATAATATAGCTTGCGGCAAAACCGCAATAATAAAGGACAAAGAAAAATTAGGACAATGAAAAAAAGAGCATTTTTTTACATAATTGCCGCTGGCGTTTTGTGGGGTACTTCGGGTATTTTCGTAAATTACCTTGTACCTAAAGGCTACCACTCTCTCCAGCTCACGGCTGTGCGTGGCGTGGTATCTCTTTTGTTTTTTGCAATATATTCGGCATTTCGCGACAGACGTGCCTTCAAGGTGTCACCAAAGGAGCTTCTATTCTTTTTGGGAGTAGGACTTTCGCAGTTTGGCACGGCAGCCTTCTACTTTATGTCGATGACGGCTACTTCAATTTCGACCGCAGTCGTGCTTATGTATACCGCACCGATATACGTCACCGTCTTCTCGGCACTCTTTCTCGGTGAAAAATTCTCAAAGCCGAAAATTCTCGCACTTTGTATGATGATAGTCGGCTGTGCCTTCGTTTCGGGACTTGTCGGCGGTCTTAGATTCGACCTGCTTGGCATAATCTTCGGTATTATTTCGGGTATTTCCTATGCCTCGTACAATATACTTACAAAAATTTCGATGATGCACTCATACAGCCCCGTCTCGCAAAATCTTTACGGTGCATTATTTATGATGCTCGTCTCACTTGCCGTCTGCAATCCCGGGGAAATTCTCCCCCTCACCGCAAAGGAGCCGCTGACGCTCACTCTTGCCCTTGTGGCACTTGGCGTGGTTACCTTCGTGCTACCGTATCTCTTCTTTGCACTTGGCATGAAGGAGCTGCCCGCTGCTACGGCATCGGCTCTCAGCACTGTCGAGCCACTTTCGGCTTGTGCCTTCGGAATAATAATTTTCGGTGAAAAACCCGACATTTTCTCGCTTGTCGGTATCGCTCTTATACTCGTTGCGGTATTCTTGCTTGGACACAGCGAAAAAGCAAACTCAAAAACGATATAAAATAATTTTACAATAGGAGAAACGAAAATGTTTAGAATCGGTGTTGACCTCGGCGGTACAAATATCGCGGTAGGTCTTGTAAACGAAAATCACGAAATAGTAAAAAAGGCTACAACTCCCACCTTTGCAAAGCGTGCCGCAGAGGAGATAATCGAGGATATAGCAAGACTGTGCAAAAAGGTAGTAAATGATGCAGGCGTCGATTTTTCATCGGTAGAATCTGTCGGAGTTGCATCCCCGGGCCTTGTAAATTCAGGTGCAGGTGTGGTTGAATATGCTAACAATCTTCCCTTCAAGGATCTTCACGTCGCTGATATGCTAAGAGAGCTTCTCTCGTTTGATAATATAAAGCTTGCAAACGACGCAAATGCGGCAGCTCTCGGTGAGGCAACTGCCGGTGCGGCTACGGGGGCATCGTCAAGTGTTATGATAACGCTCGGCACAGGCGTTGGGGGAGGTGTCGTAATTGACGGAAAGCTCCTTACAGGCTTCAATTTTGCGGCAGGCGAGCTTGGACACATCGTTATCGAGGTTGACGGCAGACCTTGTACCTGTGGCAGACGCGGTTGCTGGGAGACATACTCCTCAGCAACGGCACTTACCGCTATGACTAACGAAAAGATTGAGGAATGTAAAAAGGCAGGCAGATATACAAAGATGAGCGAAGCTGAGAGAGTCAACGGTCGCACCGCTTGCGATGCAATGCGTGCGGGTGACGAGGCGGCAAAAGAGGTTTACGATAAGTACGTTTACTATCTCGCTATCGGTCTTGCGAATATCATCAACATTTTCCAGCCTGAGGTAATATCGCTCGGTGGCGGAATTTCGGGAGAGGGACAGTCGCTTATCGACGCACTCCTTCCCATAGTCCGCAAGGAGCAGTACGGCGGCTTTCTTGATAAGCAGACCGCACTTCGCATAGCGAAGCTCGGCAACGACGCGGGAATCATAGGTGCAGCGGCACTTTAAGTCAATAAAAAATAGAGAAACCAAAACGGTTTCTCTATTTTTTATTGGGAGCACCTTCGTCTCAAAAATCAAACCTCACCAACAATACTTGAATCATATTTGATATCTAAATCCTTCGTTACAAAATTACTGTATCAAAATTGGATAGAAGTCCTGCGACGCAAGTGTGAAAGTGAATTTTACGATTATGCTATCTAACTCTTCGCCCGACATTACACCCTGAAACTCAGTTTTTATCAGAAATTCAAGGATAACACGGAAAAGCTCAGCAAAATCAATAAGATTACATTCGTAGCACGTTCTCACGTATATGGCGTCAATTTTTTCCTTTGCGTCGGACTCAATATCAAGCTCGGTGGGATCATAAAGCAAATATATAAAATCACTCTGCTTTCTTTCAAGCGTGCCTTTGAGCATTCCCGTTGCTATTCCAAGAAGATGGCATATCATTTGCTTTAAATCGAATCGTTCAAGCTTTTCGCCGCCGGCAAGGTATTGAACGTTCAAGTATCTGCCGCATTTGCTTGTTTCCATATCGATATGAATACTGCCAAGCATACGCTCGTTAATATAACGATAGAGTCCCTCATAACATTTGCTTACCGTAACGTTTTTTGCGGTATACGGCTCGTGACACTTTGCCTCTACGAAAATATAATGATTCTCGTCTTCGTAAAATCCGTCAAGATTTGCCTTTCCGCCGATAGTCGTGGAAAGCTTCTTTTCAAAATGAAATCCCTTTTTTTCGCGGGAAAGATTATAAATCATACGGCTTGAGGATCCGTAGGATGCCATCTTGGGAGGGTGTCCGTTCTTTTCCGAAAACTCGTCACCGCCGCCCTCACCGTACTCCTTGCGTGCCTCTTTTGGCATAGCATCCAAGAAAATCTGCCATTCACCGTTTGTCATATAAGCTGCTTTGTGAAGCATTCCGTCTTTATACGGAACATCATATACTCCGTCCGTCGAGCCTGTTTCCTTTAGCTTGATTGCCAAGTCAATTTTTTCTGTAATGTTCATAGCTGTCTCCTTAAGTATATCTTCATTTTCAAATACAGTATACCACAAGTTGTGTCCTTTTTTATGGACAGAGAAATTCTTTACAGTTATTATATCATAATTTCTTCATAATACAATAGAAAAACATAAAGAAAATCCATCACAGACTTTACGTCTGTGATGGATTTTTCCCGTTTAGGCACTCTCTGTCGGTCGTTTTGCAAACTTCCTTATGATACCGAGCCTACGTCGAGTCTTTTTATTTTCTCTTCGGTTTGTCGAACGAGGGATTATAGGCGTAGAAATTCTTTGAGTCAAGTCTATCTTGTACGTGTCTTAAGGCCTCACCAAACCTTTGATAATGCACTACCTCTCTTTCCCTGAGGAATTTTATGGGATCACGCACGTCGGGATCGTCAACAAGACGAAGAATATTGTCGTAGGTCGTACGTGCCTTTTGCTCTGCTGCTATCACCTATTGACAAATTGGTATTTATCGAACGGGTTTGGAAAGGGTTTAAAAAGTTTTGGTCGAGCTTTTTCAAAAGCTCGCGGAGCTCGAGGCGGAGCCTCGTGAAAACGGCATTTTCTTTTGCTTAGCTTTTCTTTGTGCCTCTTTCCGCAAAGAAAA
>JAFVSI010000055.1 GCA_017503865.1 Clostridia bacterium
GCCGGTCCCTACAAACAATAATTTAATTTTTTCTTTACCCCGTGAGGATTTCAAAAATTTACGACCTGTAGGGACCGGCGTCCTCGACGGTCCGAAAAACAAACGATTTATAATATCCTCACCCCGACAAATACCAATTTACCTTTTAGGGCAACCCTCTTGGCATAAAACCCAAAAAATTCATACAACAGGGTTTGATTATATGTTACCGAAAGCGACAAAAAGGGGCGGTGGCGGGTGGAAAAAGTGATATTTTCGTAAAGAAAAAGGGTAAAAAATGATGAGAAAAGGGCATTGACCTCTCACAAAAAGCGGCAAATTTCTTGGCTTTTCTGATGTAAAATAATTTCGTATCAAAATACGTCCCGATGATTTTTCGGGGCGGGAAGGACTAAGAAAATGGATGCTAAAAAAGAAAAAATGGACGGACAGGCTCCCGACATAGATTCGGAATTTATCGCGGAAGAGCTTTCCTCTGACGAGCAAGAATTCGTGCCCGAGGCGGAAGAGGAAAACGTGGTCGTGGAGAGCCTCGGCAAAAAAAGAAGGGAAGAGTTTTTCGAGAGAGCGGGGGCTGTTGCAAAAAAGGCGGCAAAATGTGCCTTGTGGACGGTCATAGCCTTTCTTCTCGGCTCGGCAGAATTGCCCTTTGGAGCGGTGTTTTTTGGTGTTGCCCTCTTGTGTGCGGCATCGAGCAGAGTGGGGTACATATACCTCGGACTTTTCCTATCCTCACTTTTCGTCAAAGAGGGGGCGGTCGTCTACCTCTCGGCTTACAGTGCAACGCTTTTTATAAGGGTACTTTCTCGCATTCTTATCGATCCGCCCTTCGAGAAAAATCTCAGCGGAGCTGACGCGGACGAGCCTATCGAGCTTTCCGCCTTTTTGCCTCTCGTTTTCTCGGAGCATATTTGGCTAAGAATGGCATCGGCGGCGGTGGGTGCCTTTATTATAGGAATATACAAGCTTGTGCTCGGCGGTTTTTTGTATTACGACCTTATAGGTACGGTAATCGCACTTGTTGGGGCACCTGTGGCGGTCTATCTATTCTCGGGACTTGCTGGCAACGGCTGTCCTCTCGGCGTCGAGCGGAGCATAGCTCAGGCGTACGTTGGCGAGGGACGCCGCTTTGCGGGACTTATCTCTCTTCTTGCCGCCCTCGTTATCGCAACCAAGAGCCTTGATATATTCGGAATGTCGGTTTCTCTGTTTATTGCGACCTTTCTCACGCTCTATTTTTGTCGGAGAAGGGGAATGATGTACGGACTTGTCGCGTCGGTCATACTCGGACTTGTCTATTCACCGATGCTTGCCCCCGCCTTCGCATTTGCGGCAATAGCGTCGGGAGCACTCTTTTCGGTGTCGGTCTTTTTTGCGGCACTTTCGGCAAGCACGGTAGCACTTGCTTGGGCACTTTATATTGACGGAATTTCAGCCCTCACGGGAGTTTTACCTGCACTTCTTTCGGCATCGCTCATTTTTGCAGTGCTTGAAAAGCTGTATTTTTCGGTGCTTTCGGGCAAGGATATTGCCACCTCGGCAAACGAGGGCGAGGCGGCTCGCGAGGGAGAGCTTATCACAAAGCAGAAGAGCGTTTGTTCGGTGCTTGGCGAGGAAAATCTTGACGCCCTCGTGCTTGACGACACCGAGCAGAGAGTGAAGGTGATGTGCGAGACCTTTTCGTCGCTTTCCTCGCTCTTTTACAGCCTCAGCGAGAGAATGCGGATACCCGCCGCAAAGGACCTCAGGCAAATATGCGAGGGCGGCTTTGACAGCTTTTGTCACGACTGCGAGATGCGTAAGGAGTGTTGGGAGAGCGAATACTCGGCAAGCCTTGCGGCAGTAGGAAAAATGGCGGAGGCACTCGGTAAAAACGGGCATATAAGTACCTCTGACGTGTCGGCAAGAATGATAGAGAGATGCTTGTCGATTCCAGACATAATCACGCAGATAAACAGGAACGCGTCTGCCCACACGCAGCAGCTCATTATAGGGGACAAGACCGAGATATTTGCCCTTGATTACGAGCTTATCTCGGAGCTTCTTGCCGCCACTATGACCTCGCAAAGAGCGGATTTTGAGTATTCTGCCTCGCTCTCGCGAGAGGTACATTCGCTTGTCATAGAAAAAGGGTACGGAGTTAGCGGAGTTTTCGGCTTTGGCAATCAACGCAACAAGAGCATTTACGTAAGATTTAAGAATGAGGGCGAGGAATATCGTGGCGTTGAGCCACTAAAAAAGGAGCTTGAAAAGCTGCTTTGCGAGAGACTTTCGTGCATCGTGAGCGAGGATAGTCCCGCTGACGTTATCTTCACGAGTGCCCCGAAATACCGTATAGATTTTGCCAAGCGTACCGTGAAAGCAGAGGGAGAGGAAGGCTTTTGCGGTGACACTATAAATATTTTTGAGAGCAACAGAGATATTTTCTATTCATTTATAAGCGACGGAATGGGCTCGGGGCGTGACGCGGCATTGACCTCAAGCATCTGCTCGGTCTTTCTCTCAAAAATTCTTTCGGCGACCGACAAGTGCGACATATCGCTCGATATGCTCAATGCCTTTCTTCGCAACAAGGGCGGAGGAAGCATGCACGAATGCTCGGCAACCGTTGACCTGCTTCAGTTCGACCTTATCACAGGCAAGGCACAGTTCTACAAGGGCGGTGCCGCACCGAGCTATATTTACAGGGACGGAAGTCTTTTTAAGCTTCGCTCGAACACCGTTCCTCTTGGAATAATCAAGGAGCTTGATACTAAAAAAATTGCTATCGATACAAGCGAGGGCGATATTATCGTTATGGTCTCTGACGGAGTTACTCAGTCGAAAGAGGAATGTCCTTGGCTCTTCGATCTTCTGAAGGCTAACGTCAAGACCGAGAGCCTCGCCTCGATTGCAGATATGATAGTAAAACGTGCCAAATACGAGGGCTCTGCCGACGATATCTCGGTCGTAGTAATGAAGGTCGTCGGGGTGTAAAGGGTGTGTTGTTTTATGCGGGGGAAGACGGTTTTTGAAAAAACCGTCTTCCCCCGCATTAACATAAACTGACCTATAAATTAAAATTTTAAAAGACAAAACGAGAGGAAAGGTCGTCTTGACGAGAGAGGGGAAATGTGGTATAATCTTGACGGTGGGTTGCCGCCACCGAGAAATATATTGGCAATAGAAAGAAATTTTCGTGAAAATACTTATTATTGGAGACGTGGTAGGACACCGCTCGGTCGAATATCTTGCGTCAAGGCTGAGAAGGGTAAGGGAGTCGCTTGGTGCTTCCTTTGTGATAGCAAACGGAGAGAACGCGGCGGAAATTCACGGTATAAGACCGAGTGATGCTGACGAGCTTTTCGCGGCGGGCGTCGACCTTATAACGCTTGGAAATCACGCCTTTTCTAAGAAGGAGATAGGGGTATATCTATCGGACAGGCAGGACATTCTTCGCCCTGCGAACTATCCGCCCCTCTGTCCCGGTGCGGGATACAGTATCCTCAATATCGAGGGATACAGAATACTCACCGTAAACGTGCTTGGCACTGCCCTTATGGAGAGCCTTGCGTGTCCGTTTGACACGGTCGATAAAATTCTTAGCCGCGAGGCAGGCGAGTACGATTTTGCAATTGCGGATATTCACGCGGAGACAACGTCCGAAAAGATGGCCTTCGGGCACTATTTTGACGGCAGGATAAGCATTGTTTTCGGTACGCACACGCACGTTCCGACCGCAGATGAGCGAATTCTTCCACGCGGAAGTGCGTATATAACCGACGTCGGTATGACGGGCCCCGTAAATTCGGTCATTGGCACCGACGTTGCGACCGTTATTGAAAAATTCCGTACCAAGATGCCTGCGCGGTTTACCGTTGCCGACGGTGAGATTCGTGCAAATGCTCTTATTGTTGAGCTTGACACAGCCACGAAAAAGGCAACGAGCGTAAAACGAGTGAATTTTTAAGCGAGAGAGGGGACAAAATGAAGGAAATTGATATAAAAACAGTGTCCTCGGCGGCTCTTGCCTATCTTGGAGACACGGTTATAGAGGGGTGTGTGAGAGAATACCTCGTGCGAGAGGGATTTTCGTCCTCGGCACATCTCAACGAGGCGGCACTCCGCTTTGTCAGGGCATCGGAGCAGGCGAAGGCGATGAAGAATATTATCGACAGTCTTTGCGAGGACGAGCTTGCCGTCTACCGCAGGGGAAGGAATATAGGTCACACCTCGACGCCGAAGTCGGCAAGTATGTCCGAATACCGCACCGCAACGGGAATGGAAGCCCTCTTCGGTTGGCTCCGCCTTGTGGGCAGGGAAGAGCGAATAAAAGAGCTTTTTTCTAAGGCTTACGGTGTTGAGTGAGATATAAATTGGTATTTATAGGGGAGTTAGTTTGTGTTGGGATTTTTTTCGAACCCTTTTGAAAAAGGGTTCGAGCTCCCAAAACTTTTCAAAAAATAATTTTTTCTAATAGAGAAGTCTCTTCGTCAATATCTTCTCAGACGCAGATATTGAAATGAAATACGCCTCTACTCAAAGCCGCTCACGCAGCCCTTACTCCGCCTTACAGGCTCATAACGGGCTCAAAGACGTAAAGATAGAACAAATTCTTTGTAGAAGTAGGGACTTCACCTTAAAAACAAAAAAATATTTTGAAAGTTTTTTGTGGAAGGGGGTGCGGGGGAAGAGACTTTTTTTCAAAAAAGGCGGTTCCCCCGCATAAAATGCAAATAATTTTTAATAAGAAAGGTAAAATAAAAAATGGCAAATCCAAAGATTAAAATTGTTGTAAAGAATTACGGAACGATGACGGCAGAGCTTTATCCCGAAATGGCACCTAAGACGGTTGAGAATTTTCTAAAGCTTGCGAATGAAAAGTTCTTTGACGGACTTATTTTCCACCGTGTAATCAAGGGCTTTATGATTCAGGGCGGCGGTTATACCGAGGATATGACCGACAAGGATACCGATTCCATTAAGGGCGAATTTGCGGCAAACGGCTTTGTGCAGAACACTCTCAAGCACACTCGCGGAGTGCTCTCTATGGCTCGTACCTCTGACCCCAACTCCGCGTCCTCGCAGTTCTTCGTTATGCACAAGGACGCTCCCCATCTTGACGCACAATACGCAGGCTTCGGCAAGCTCACCGACGGTTATGACGTTCTCGACGCTATCGCGTCCGTCAAAACAACTATGTACGGTTGGTATATGCAGGACGTCCCTGCCGATGCCGTTGTCATCGAAACTATCGAGGTAATTGAGTAAGAGAATGTGATTGATTCACATATATATCGCTACAGCAAATAAAAAGGCAATATCAATCCAGCTTTTTGGATCGGTATTGCCTTTTTTTATTCAAGTCCTAATAACCAAGGGACAGAAACCTTTAAAATTCGTGCTAATTCTCTTAATTCGTAGTCCGCTACAAAACGTGTGCCTATTTCAATGCGAGAAACACTGTCACGTTCAATAAGAATGCCTGCTACTTGTAATTGTGCCGCAAGATCGCTCTGCGTCAAACGATGACGGCATCTTGCTTCGTGTACTCTATTACCACAAATATTCTTTTTTCCATTATAATCGTAAATTTTCACGTTTTCCCCCGAAAATTCGATAAAGTTAAGAATTTATCTTGACTTTAACATATTTTGAGTGTATAATTGTGTTAAAGATAAGAATTTGCATTATTTTTCTAAAGAGAAGGTGATCGTTTATGAGCAAAAAAGCTTTATTATTACTAAAAGCTGTTTTGCTAGTTGTTGTTTTGTCAGTGTTGTTAGGAGGAAGTTCTTGTTCCATTAAAGAAGATAAAGTTTTTGTTACTTGGATGGATACGGACGGAACGTTGATAGAATCACAGACCGTAACGTCAAACTACGATCCAACTGAACGGTCTTTGCCTAATGATAGTGAGTTGTGGCATTACACTGATTGGACAATATCAAGATCAGGAAACGTTATTGTTTGTACCGCCAAAAGAATTGCCAAAAAGCATATTGTATGGAAAAATTATAACGGAGAGATCCTAAAGGAGCTTTATATTACCGAGGACAAGAGCGTGCCAGCGTTTGATCTACCTCAAAACGATGATAAGTGGATATATGAGGGTTGGGAACAAGACAGCGATAAAAAGCAAATCGTTCTTCAAGCAAAAAGAAAGCCTAATACAAATTTTTTCATTGGCAACGTGTTTCAAATTGTTGTCAAAGACAGTAAAGGCGAGCCGATAGGTTCGGGGAGTGGCTTTGTAATAAATGATGAGGGCTGGTTCATTACCAATAATCATGTAATAGAAAACGGTTATTCTGCAACAGCATTTTTTGACATTAAAGATTCTGAAAATGGACATCAATACACACAAAAAAGTGTCATAGGCGGGGTTTATCACGACCAGAAGAAAGACATATTTATTGGAAAATTAGAAGGATACGATAAAATAAAAGACTATTATTCCCCTATTGTGTTCACAGAAAAATATGCCGTTGGAGAGAATTCATATTCCGTTGGCTATCCAAATTCATCAATAAAAATGGAAATAAATTCAGGAACTATTTTGGAAGAATATTCTGACATTTACAGTAAAATTGACGGAATTTATTATGTTTTGTCCAATAGCTACATTGCACCGGGTAGTAGCGGTGGCATTTTAGTTAATGAAAACTTCGAGGTTATCGGGATTACATCTATGGGACTATACTCTGAGTCAAACAAGGATTACTACGTATCGGGCGGTTCTATTCCTTATTTATTATTTAAGAAAAATTTGGAGAACCTTAATGAAAATGATATAAAATCAATTTTTGATATATACAAAAAATAAAATTTAATTAAAAAAAGTTAAGGAGACAATTTTATTATGAACGAACAATTCAACAACAATTCAAATCAACTATTTGAGGAAGAACAAATGCCCAAGGTTGAAATCAAAGAAGAAGCAATAGAGGTAAAAACGAGAGTTTGTTCAAATTGCAATAATGTGCTAAATGATGGACAAAGATTTTGCCCTAATTGCGGAGCGACCGTTGAGGAACCTATTAAGCAAATTTTGATATGCTCAAGCTGTGGAAATGAAATTCCGCCCGAAACAAAATTTTGCCCGAACTGCGGAAAACAAGTAGAGCTTACCCCAAGTGTGAAATCTCAAGATAAAAAGGTGAACGGAAACAAGAAAAAACTCTTTTTAATAGGCGGGATCGCTTTGGCTGTTGTGCTCGTTGCACTTACAGTGGTTTTGTGCATTGTCTTAAGGAAAATTCCTGTTGAGGATATAGTGGTATCAGAATCCAAAATTGAGCTTAAAGAGGAAGAAACAAAAAATATATCCTGTACGGTATATCCCGAGAAGGCAACTGATAATACGGTAATTTGGAGTTCTTCTGATGAGTCCGTTGCTACTGTAAATTCTTACGGTATGATTACAGCCGTTGGAAAAGGCAACTGCACGATCACTGTTCAAGCAGGAAATGAAACCGAAATGATTAGTGTAACGGTAAAAACGAAAATCGATTTTAAGAGCATTTACAATGAGTATTGTGTAGCAAAGTGGGCTAGTGTGGGAAGTGATAATAGTTATTTGTCAATAGATAATAACCCTTATGATTTGGACGACTATTATATTGATGCGGCACTTGCAGCGGTAGAAAAAATCAATAGAGCGTTAGGTATTCCGGATTCATTGTACGAAGAAATGCTTCGGACTACTTGGTCTATGGGAAAGCAAAGCGAAACGTATGAAAACGTTGGGGTAACGGTTACTTGGACGTACCACCCTGACAAAGGTCTTGAAGTTACATACAAGCTTATCGGCAACTAAAAATGAATAACAAAAAAACACGGAATGCGATTGCATTCCGTGTTTTTTATTAGCCTTTATCAAATTAGCCAAGCTTAGCCTGGTTGATCTTGATGCCAGGGCCCATTGTGCTTGCGATTACGCAGCTCTTAATGTACTGTCCCTTTGCAGCAGCGGGCTTAGCCTTGATTACAGCACCAACGAGGGTGTTGAAGTTCTCAGCGAGCTTCTCTACACCGAAGGATGCCTTACCGATGGGGCAGTGAATGATGTTTGTCTTGTCAAGACGGTACTCGATCTTACCTGCCTTTGCCTCGTTAACTGCACGGGCAACGTCAGGAGTAACTGTACCGGCCTTAGGAGAAGGCATAAGTCCCTTAGGACCGAGGACCTTACCGAGTCTACCGATAACACCCATCATATCAGGGCTTGCGATAACTACGTCAAAGTCGAACCAGTTTTCCTTCTGGATCTTTTCAGCGAGCTCAGGACCACCAACGTAGTCAGCGCCTGCTGCCTGTGCCTTTTCAATGTTGTCGCCCTTAGCGAAAACGAGAACCTTTACGTTCTTACCTGTTCCGTTGGGGAGAACAACTGCACCTCTGACCTGCTGGTCAGCGTGACGGGAGTCAACACCGAGTCTGATGTGGATCTCGATTGTTTCGTCAAACTTCGCCTTGGAAGTCTGGCATACGAGCTCAAGAGCTTCTGCGGGATCGTATGTCTTTGTTCTGTCTATAAGCTTTGCGCTATCAATATATTTCTTTCCCATTTTCAGTGCCCTCCTTCTTAGTCTTCAACAGTTACGCCCATAGAACGAGCTGTACCTGCAACCATACTCATAGCTGCCTCGATGCTTGCTGCATTGAGGTCGGGCATCTTTGTTTCAGCGATCTTGCGAACCTGCTCCTTGGTGAGCTTAGCTACCTTGGTCTTGTTGGGCTTGCCGGATCCGGACTCAATACCTGCTGCCTTCTTGATAAGAACTGCTGCGGGGGGAGTCTTTGTGATAAATGTGAAAGAACGGTCAGCATAAACTGTGATAACAACGGGAATGATAAGTCCCATATCGTTCTTTGTTCTCTCGTTAAATTCCTTTGTAAATACGGGAATTGCAACACCGTACTGACCGAGAGCGGGTCCTACGGGGGGCTGGGGAGTTGCCTTACCTGCGGGCAACTGAAGCTTAATGTAGCCTAAAACTTTCTTTGCCATAATAAATTCATATCCTCCAAATGTGGTACTTAGACGGGAGAAATTGAAAAGTATTTTTTCTCCCTCCCACGTGGCAAACGCCACGAAAAAAGTGTGATCTTACGCGAGTTTAACTACCTTTGTGTCAAGCTCAACGGGCATATCACGGCGGCCTCTCTTAATAAGAACGGTAAGCGTCTTATTATCAGCCGAAACTGACTGAACAGTACCCGAAAGTCCCTCGAAAAGTCCGCTGATAACGGTGACCGTATCTCCTTCGGAGAAGGAAACCTCGACCTTCTTGGTCTGCTGTTCAATGTTAAGTGCCTCAACCTCTTCCTCGGACATAGGGGTAGGACGGGAGCCGGGGCCTACGAAGCCTGTAACACCTGTGATGTTACGAACTGCGTGCCAGCTCAGATCGTTCATTACCATCTTTACGAAGACGTAGCTGGGGAACAATTTGATCTCTGTCTCCTTTGTTGTGTCGCCGTTTTCTTCAACGACTGTTTCAACAGGGATCTTAATGTCGAAGATAAGGTGTCCGAGATTTCTGTTCTCGATTATCTTCTCAAGGCTTGCTTTAACCTTGTTTTCATAGCCTGAGTAAGTGTGCGCCACATACCATCTCGGGCCTACGTTCATTTCATTGATATCGCTCATAAAGCTTCTCCGTTATGAGAAAAGATTTGCGAGTGCTATGATTCCGTGCTGGAAAGCATAGTCAAGTGCACCAATGAATATCGCGGAAAGGAATACGACCACAATAACAACGAGCGTGTTCTTGCGAACCTGGAGCCAAGAAGGCCAGGTTATCTTCTTGAATTCGCTCTTAAAGCCGTTCCAAGCATTTTTGATTCTACCCTTTTTCTTCTCTTTTTTGGCTTTTTTGGGTTTGTTGTCGGCTTCGAGAACTTTGGTTTCTTTTTCTGCCATTTCTATCCCTCCTACCAAATTACTTTGATTCTTTGTGAAGAGTGTGCTTGCGGCAGAACTTGCAGTACTTTTTGAGCTCAAGTCTGTCAGGGTCGTTCTTCTTGTTCTTCTTTGTGTCGTAGTTTCTCTGCTTGCACTCTGTGCATACAAGAGTTATTTTGACTCTGGATTCATTAGCCATTTTGTTCGGCACCTCCCATTTCAATTTATTTGACAGTATTTACTCGCGTAAGCCTGTCCGTGTACCTCCCTCATACGAAAGGAAACGCACTCAAGTTTGGCGCAAAATGAGCACACAAAAAAAGCCCATTCGCAGAGGTAAGACCTATTATATCACTTTGCGGTGCCTATGTCAATACCTTTTTGAAATTTTTTTGAATAGTTACTTACATTATATATATAAGGCGTTTTTTCCGTCTTGGCGGACAAAACGGGGGACTTTTTTAACAGTCCCCCATCGCATAAAACGCGTTGATTTTATTAAATACCGAGGTTCATCGGCTCCTCGTTGCTCTTAAGAATTCTCCAGTTCATAGCGGCACCGAAGTTACGCTGGTCGTAATATCTTTCGATAGCTATCTCGTGACGTCCGAAGTCGTCCATAAACTTCATGCACATTTCCTTTGCTTCCTTAGCTCCGCCGAGAGATTTTATTACCATAAACTTGGAATATCCCTCTACGAACTCAAGGAAGTAGTTAAGGAGTCTGTATGCAACGGTCTGCGCGCGGTATGGCATATTCTTGTGAGATTCAACAAAGGGGCGGAATTCTGCCACAATTTCGGGTACGCGGCGGAGCTTTTCAGCCATAGGCGGATTGTAATATGCACCGACCTTGGGGTTGAGTGAGCTTTGACCTGTGAAGTATCTGTGGTCCATACACTCAACGAGCTTCTTCATAAAGGCAACGACCTCCATATAGTCCTCGCCGTAAGCGGTCTTGTAGTAGTCGTCTCTGATTTCTTCAAACGAGAGGGAAGAGTCAAAGAGCGTTTGTGCGTAAGTATAGAAGGGAAGACCGTTCGGGAAGAAGGAACGCTGCGAGCCGTCCTCGATAACGCCGCCGAACTTGTGTGCGTGGTAGCCCTTGATGTCAAGGTTTATAAGCTCTGCGAAGCGGTGTCCCGTTACCTCGTAATACTGATTTACCCAGAAGTGATACTCGTAAACGAGCACCTTTATTCCGCACTTTCTTGCCCAGTCCTCAGCGTGAGCAACGGGCTCTGCGGGATTTGTGGGGTGAGCGTTCTTGTTTCTCTGATATTTGGGAAGCTCCATTTCGATAGGCTCCTGCGTTACGGGGTCGCAATAGGAACGTGTAATGGGAGCTACGAGAAGCGAGAAGCGGTCGGGGTTGTTAAGTCGCTCTACTTCGGGCGAGTAGATAGAGTCATAGCAGCAAGCGAGCACGATACGTGTGGGAAGATTTCTCGCCGTAAGCTCCTCGTCAATCTCATTGAGAAGAATTACGTACCAGTCGGAGTGAGTCTTCTGCTGGCAGACCTCACACTCACAGCTGTAATTCAAGGAGTCACCGAGCCAAACGTGTAGATAGTCGACGTTCGTATTCTTCTCGGCATAGTCGCCAACGCATTTTACTACCTTCTCTCTGTTTTCCTTAGGTCCCATACAGAAGTTTGTGTACATGGGGCGGTCGCCCTTGAGCTGTCTCTTTCCGTTTACGAGAGCGAGGTAAGGACGTGCAGCCTCAAGTGCCTCGTCGGTCTCACCGTTAGGGTATCTCTTGTCGGGGTCCATACCGAAGGGCCAAGTTGCCCAGCCGTGTCCCATATCGTGGAACTGAAGACCACGCTTAGCCATTTCGACCTCGCACTGTCTCTTCCACTGAAGAACAGTCTCGAGCGTTACGGGCTCTGCCTCACGGTTCTTTTCATTGAACATGTGGTTATAGTAAGAATCGTAATAGGCGTGGGGATTTAAGAACTCTATCATAAAGATATTCATTCCTATCTTGGGTGCATAGTCGATAGCTTCCATCATATTGGGCTGGAACTCCGCACCCTCGTTGCACTGTCCGCGATAGCGGCAGTCCGCAAGCTTGCGGTATTTTGTAGGAGCAACGTTCTTTACGGGGATAAACTCACCGTCAATGCCTGGGAAGAGCCAGCGGCAGCCGTTTAGCGTGAGGTATTTGTAGACCGAAAGAAGAATACTTCTCTCGTTGCTGCCTGCAATTATACCGCCCTCGCTGTCGGTGTCGACATAGAGAATATCGTCAAGGAAGAGGTCAAGGGCGTCGCTTGTGTCAAGACCGAAGTCCGCCATAAGACCAAGACGGAAGCCGTCGGTGGCATCGGGAGCGTATTTGATGATAATTTCGCCTGCGTCTGGCATCATCATACGAAGATACTTTTTAAGCTCCTCGGCGGCAAAATCCACGACAGGATGCGACGTTATCTTGTTGATTTTGAACATTGTTTTTCTCCTTTGTTAAAGTTGTTAAACGTAAGTGTTTGACACTATTCTAACCTATTTTTTTTATTAAATCAAGAGGTGTTTTGCAATTTTAACAAAGAAAATTGCATATTTTAATAAATTGGTATTTGTCGAACGGTTTGATTTGTTTTTAACGCAGTTGTAACTTAAAGGCTTCCTCCCCGAGGAAGCTGTCGCCGTAGGGCGACTGAAGGAGTTTGTTTTGCGTATTCTAACTCCTTCCACCGCAATTGCGGTCCCCCTCCCTCGCGGAGGGAGGCTTATGGTTTCACTTGCGTAAAAGAAAACCAACCCGTTCGACAAATTACCTAAAGGTAGAACCTTCGTTTGCAAAATTTAAAAGCCTTCTTTTAAATATCAGAGCAACGTTCTCGAAAAAAACGGGAGACGCCTTTTTTGTAAGGTGTCTCCCATATGCTTAAATAAATTTAAATGCTGCTGCTTTTCTGCCGTCTTTGCGGCTCTCAAGGATTCCTATTGCCGTGAGAGCACCGAGAGCGAGGTAGGCGTCTCTGCCGAGCAGTCCCGATTCTCTCGAAAACTCGGCGGCGGTGAAGCTCTCGCCCCTTTTCGCCCTTTCCTTGATGCTGTCGGGAAGAAGGGCAAGAAAATCGTCGGTCGTCTCGAGCGAGATTATCTCCCTTATTGTAACGGGAAAGACCTCACTGTCGCGTCTGCCCTTTTTGCGATAGCGGTAGACGGTGTCGGAATATCTGCGTTCCTCGGTCTCAATGAGATAAACGTCAAAGCAAAGGCGGGGATTTTTCAGGTGGTCAGAGAGATAGATAAGCTCGGGCAAAATATCCCTTGCCGTTCTTTTCATATTCATAGTTCGAGTCCGCAAAACCTCGCCCGTAGACGTGTCAAGTCGAACTATCCTGTTTTTTACTACGATGGGGTGAATGATACGTATCTCGTTTTTTGCCTCGGCAAGATACGCCGCCACCTTTTTTGTCAGCGGACGGAAGGAAGAGGTCTGTATCTCGTATATTATGCCGCCCGAAAGCACGTCAGCAACAGCCGAGCCGACCTTTATTTCGTAAGAGCTCTCGTCCTCACTGATAAAACGCTTGATGGCACGGTGTACCCGCTTTTCGTTAAAGGTACCTATTGAGTCGCCCGACTCGGAGAGAGGCAAGGAAAGTGAGGCACATATCGCCTCAAATCTTCTAACGTCGTCGCTTGAAAGTCTTTTTATCATATTACTTGCCCCGCAAACTGATTTTGATATAGACTGAAATATTTACCCCGTGCACTGAGCAGCTCCTCGTGGTTGCCCGACTCGACTATTCTTCCGTCGTCTACGACAACTATCTTGTCAGCGTCGCGAATTGTCGAGAGGCGGTGTGCGATGATAAGCGAGGTGCGGTTTTTCATTAGAGCTATCATAGCCTGCTGAATGTGCATCTCGGTACGTGTGTCAACACTCGACGTCGCCTCGTCAAGAATAAGTATCTTTGGGTCTGCGAGAACTGCACGTGCAATTGAAAGAAGCTGTCGCTGACCTTGCGAGAGGTCGCTGCCGCCCTCGGACAGCACGGTGTCGTAGCCGTTTTCAAGCCGCTCGATAAAGCGGTCTGCCTTGGAAAATGCCGCCGCACGTCGAATTTCCTCGTCACTCGCGTCCTCCTTGCCGTACTTTATGTTGGCACGTATCGTGTCGGAGAAGAGAACCGTGTCCTGAAGCACTATGGCGGTGGCGTGGCGGAGAGTTGACTTAGGTATGTCACGCACGTCGATTCCGTCAATAGTTATCTTTCCGCCGTCAAGCTCATAAAATCTTGTGAGAAGGTTTACGACGGTTGTTTTGCCCGAGCCCGTTGCACCGACGATAGCCACCTTTTCACCCGCTTTCACCGAAAGCGAAAGCCCTTTTAGCACAGGCTCGCCCTCGACGTAGGCGAAGTCAAGCGAGGAAAACTCGATATTTCCCTCAATATCGGCGGGGGATATTTCGCTTGTTCCCTCGTCTATCTCGTCAGCACTGTCCATTATCTCGAAAATTCTCTCGGCACCCGCAAGGGCGGTGAGAATTGACGAATACTGGTTTGCAATCTCGTTTATCGGTCGGGTAAATTTTTTTGAATACTGAAGCATCGACTGAATGTTACCCACCGTCAGCGGACGCATAAAGGAGAGGGGATATATCATAAAAAATCCGCCCGACACAGCAATAAGCACGTACTGAAGATTGCCGAGGAAGTTCATACAAGGTCCCATTATTGAGCCCCATACGCGGGCACGGATACTGCACCTCTTAAGCTCCTCGCTGTTTTCTGCGAACGCCTCTACCGCGTCTCCCTCTTTGCCGTACGCGACGACGGTCTTGTATGACGTTACCATCTCCTCTATCTGTCCGTTGAGCTTGCCGAGTATCTTTTGCTGACGCACAAAGTATTTTCGCATAAATTTTGCGAGCTTTGTGGTGAGCGTAATAGTAATCGGTATCGTTATACACGCGATAAGAGCTATGATAGGATTGTAATATATCATCATAGCAAAGGCACCGACAAGAGTCAGCACACTCGATATAAGTGACGCAATTGACTGCGATATCGCGTTCGAGACGTTCTCGACGTCGTTCGTCATACGCGACATAATGTCACCGTGCTTGTGCGTGTCAGTGTATTTTATCGGCAGTCTTGAAATCTTTTTAAAGAGGTCGTTACGGAGAGAGTAGACCGTGTTTTGCGAAAGACGAGCCGCAATTCTGCCTTGAAAAAGGTGAAGCACCGCACTAAGGGCGAAAAGCACGCCCATCAGAATAAGAAATTCAAGCATCGCGGGAAAATCTACCGAAAAGGTGCCGTCCTCGTGAAGCTCAATGGTGTCGATTGCAAGACCTTGCAAAGCAGGTCCAGCAAGCTCCGCAACGGTTGCGAGAGCCATTATAACGACAAGAATTATTATAAGAAATTTACTTTTTCCTATGTAGCGAAGCAGACGCATAAGAGCTTTTTTTGTGTTCTTAGGCTTTTCCGCCTTCATTCTCGAGCCCATAGGGCCGCCGCCTCTGCGTCCGATAGGCGGCATATTTTCGGGGGGAGTATTTACGTTTTTAGCCATTTGCACTCGCCCCCTCTCTGTTCTGCGATGCGTAAATATCGCGGTAGGTCTGACTGTTTTCGAGCAGATACTCGTGAGTACCTACGTCACATACCGTGCCGTCCTCGATTATTGCGATTCGGTCAGCGTCCCTCACGCTCGCAATTCGCTGTGCGATTATGATGACTGTAGTGTCGGCAAGATTTTTGCTAAGAGCTCCTCTTAGCTTTGCCTCGGTCGCAAGGTCGAGAGCCGAGGTCGAGTCGTCAAGAATTAAAATCTCGGGCTTGCGAAGGAGTGCACGGGCTATCGACGTTCTCTGCTTTTGTCCGCCCGAAAGAGAGGCACCCTTTTGTGCGATGAATGTATCGTACGAGTCGGTAAAGGAGCTTATAAAGGAGTCTGCCTGAGCTATCTCTGCCGCCTCTCGCAATTCCTCGTCGGTCGCGTTTTCTTTGCCCCAGCGAAGATTCTCTGCCACCGTGCCCGAGAAAAGCTCGCTCTTCTGAAGCACGTACGACATCTTCGCTCTAAGTGCTGAAAGGTCGTATTCGGCAATAGGTCTGCCGTCGATAAGTACCTCGCCCTCGCTTGCATCGTAAAATCTCGGAATGAGATTTACAAGCGAGGTCTTTCCACAGCCCGTAGCACCGATTATTGCAAAGGTCTCGCCACGCTTTATGTCAAGATTTATGCCGTGAAGCACGGGGCGTCCCTGCGTGTCGGGGTAGCGGAAGCCGACGTTTTTGAAGGACACCATAACGTCGGAGCCGAGTCCAACGGTCTCTTTGCCGCCGACAATAGACGGCTCGGTCTGCATTATCTCGTTGACACGAGCCACCGATGAGAGTGCACGTGAAACCGACTGAAAGAGGTGGCTTATCATCATAATCGACATAAGCACCTGAGTCACATAGGTAATTCCCGCCATAATAGTTCCCGCAGTCATGCCGCTGCCCGCAACGTTGCGTATATCAAGACCGCCTATAAGGATTATGGCAATAATAGCCGCGTTCATAACCACCGTAAGCACGGGATTTATTATAGCGATTATCGTTTGAACGCGGTAATTCGTGCTCATAAGCTCAAAGTTTGCCGATTTGAAGCGTTCGTATTCGTAGTCCTCCTTGACGTACGCCTTGACAACACGTGCCCCGCTGACGTTTTCCTGCATTACCGAGTTTACGCGGTCAAGCTTTTTCTGAATTTTCGAATAAAGCGGAACCGACTTGCGAAGAACTAAAAAGAGCATAAGAGCAAGTATCGGCAGTCCGCAGAGAAGCACGAAGCCGAAGCGGACCTCAAGCGAGATGAGCATTATAGTTCCGCCAACAAAAAATATGGGGGAACGCACGAACATACGAAGCAGCATTTCCGCAAATTCGACTATCATTGAAATATCGTTTGTCATTCTTGTTACGAGCGAGCCCGTTGTAAAACGGTCGGTCTGCTCGATTGAGAGCGACATCACCTTGCGGTAGGCGTCGCAACGAAGGTCGTTACCCATACTCTGTGCCGCCTTTGCCGCAAAATATGCACAGCTGACTCCAAACGTGCCGCCGATAAGTACTATAACGAGCATAAGGATACCGAAGGTCACGATGACCTGCATAGAGCCGTAAGGACCCTCGCCAAAAAGAGCCGACATAACGAAGCTGCCCAGAACGTTTTTCGAGACGTCACCGTTTTCTATGATGCCGCAGTCGACAATGACCGTCATAAGACGGGGCAAGCAAAGGTCTGCAAGCACCTCACCAATCATAAGAAGGGGAGATATTATAGCAAAAATCGCATAGGGACGAAGGTATTTAAAAACTGTTTTCATTATTTATCCGTCTCCCCCTTGTCAAAGTCGCTTGAAATGAGATTGTTCCGAATTTTTGTGAGAAGGAGCATAAGAGTCTCGCACTCTTTTTCGTCAATGCCCGAGAGAGCCTTTGAGTCTACCGATTTTATCAGCTTTATATGCTCACGGTCTATCTCTCTGCCGTGCTCGGTCAAAAAGACGCGAACAGCACGTCCGTCGTTTTTGTCGCATTCGCGACGAACGATGCCTTCTTCTTCCATTTTTTTGAGAATTACGCTGACGGTGGGTGCTTTGAGGTGAGTTGAATGCACAAGCTCAAGCTGAGTCGTGCCGTCGCCCGACGCCAAAAAGGCGAGAACGAGATGAGCACCGGGTTGCGTCATAACGCCCTCAGCGTCCTCTCTTTCTCTCATTTTTCCTCTGAAAAGTCTCGCAATCTCGTTGCAGAGCTTAACGGGATTGTCGCTAAGCTCCACCCGAGGCGGCGGCGAGACCGGAATTATCTTTTCCGTTTTAGCCATTCTTGTTATTGTTCCTTTCGGTGATATTTATTGTTTCAAATTTTGCAAACGAAGTTTCTACCTTTAGGTAATTTATCGGTGAGGCTTAGGGGAAGTGGTTGAAAAGTTTTTGCGTCTCTTTTTTCAAAAAGAGACCGCAATCCAACGCGCGTAGCGTTGGTCGCTCGTCGCAACGAGCGAAACTCCCCTATCGTTCGAAACGCCACGAAGGGTGAATTTCGCCTGAGGCGAAA
>JAFVSI010000056.1 GCA_017503865.1 Clostridia bacterium
TACGGTTCTACAACAATGAACGTATTCAACTCAAAACAAAACTGACACCTCTCGAAAAGCGATGTCAGTTCGTTGCTTAATTCTTAATTATACTACCCACAGGGGCTTTTTGTACTGTCCGCACAATTTGGGGCAGTTCAACGTACGGGTTGTTTTTTTTTTAATTGTTGTATTCAGTTGATGTATAAAGCGGCATCATTGCCATACTGTAAAAATTCAACTGTTACAGTGGTAAGTGCAAGGGCTATACCCTTGTCGGTGCTTGAAAGAGTGATGTTACCTGTGGTTTCATCATAGCGTGCCGAGAGGTCTGTAACCGTTGCGGAGGTGGTTACACGAGCAACAACGGTATCTCCCGAATATACGATAAGCTTCGTACCTCCCGATATTGAAAGGGAATCTATCTTGTCGGATTCGTGGAAATATGCGTTTGCCGCATCGGTAGTGAATCTGTACTTATTACCGACAACATCGTGCTCTGTGGGGGCTTCCTCAAAGGAGTTATAGTAGGTTATAGAATCCTTATAGGTGTTAAGAGACTCGTCCTCAAATCTTTCAATAAGCATTGCGGAGGCAACGTAGTCCTTAACTCCCGTATTAAGAGCACTTACCTTAAGTCCGATAGGAGTACCCTTGTAATAAGCAATGGCTGTGTTAAATGTTACGTTTTTGCCCGATTGTGCGAATTCAAAATATTCAGATGTTTTACTGCTTGAATTTGAGTCGGGAGAGGTCTTTATTGCGGGGGTGATAATGCCGTTGCCTTCATTGTTGGGCTTGGCTTGTGCGATTATCATATTTGCACCCGTTTTGAAATTGGTCACGCCCTGCACGTTGCCCGTATTAACCGTGGGGAGAGCATCGGGGAGAGTGTGCCAGTTTTGAGTGCAGAAAACGTCATTTGCAGTTGTTGACTTAATGTAGTCATTTACAAGCAAAATTCCGTCAAAGTCCTTTATCCAGGTGACGTTTCTGTAATGTATCGCATCCTCGTTAGAGGTCGTATATGCACGGATGGTGGTTGAGGAATTGTTTGCATACTGTACGATATTTTCAACGTTTCCGTCATGTCCCGATGCAACACTTGAGCCTGCACTTCCGGGGTGTCTTTGCCCTTTTTCGTTTATCTCTACTGTGTTGTGTGTATAGGTGCGGGAATTAAGGTCAAAGCCCTCGTTTGCGCTGTCGTAGGTGAGGTGTCCCTTGTCCGCAAGGAGCTCTCTGCCTCTTGCATACAAGAGTATGGCAAGAGAGTCCGCATGCGAGTGGATACCGCCGCCCTTTGCATTCATAAAGAGCATATCTCTACCGTTTTCGGTGCGTGAAACAACTATCTTAGAGTCGGGGTAATATGCCGAGGTATTGGCTTTAATAGCACCTTGCTCAATAGCCCCTACACTGCTTAGCTTGCCCGTAATGCTCTCAAGCAGAACAGAGCCACCGTCACCGTATTTTGGGAGATAGCCGTTAGGATAAGCACAGTTTGCCATATATTGCGCAACGTTACTCATTGTTTGCTTGAGCTTTTCTGCGGTGCTTGAGGTATAATTTTGTACTGACATATATTTCATCATTCCGGTATACCAACTTATAACCGCCGCGGGATATCCAAAGGTCACCTCTACGTAGCTGCCGTCGCTGTTTGTGAGGGTGCCTGTCATAAGAGAGAGCTTTTCTTCAAACAAGCTCTGCCAAGCGGAGGAATCCTCAAACTCGGGGAAGAATGCAAAGCAATTATAATGTGCCGACAAATGCCACGGACCAAAGTTGTCCTTATAGAATTTGGTTTCCATATTTGGCTCTGCCGTACCGTTTAAAAAGATTGTTTCCGATTTGTCGTATACAACGTAATTTATCTCTTGATAGAGCCAACGGAGAATCGTATAATTTTCCTCTGCCGTCAGTATGTTGTGATCAAGCAGATCCTTGTAAACGACAGGGAAGACAAGCATTCGGTTTGCCGAGCCTATCGGGTGTACGAAGGGATATCCACCCGAAGTTGACGTTCCGTTTTTCAAAAGGTCGTAGGACTGCTCTGCAAAGCGAAGGAGCATATTCTTTGCCTCGGTATATTTTCCCGCTTGGCAAAGTGAAGCTTCTTCCTGAAATCTTGACGTTCCTTGAATAAATTGGTTTGATACACCGAGCTTTTCAAATTCTTTTCCGTAAAGCTCCTCGTCGTAAACGATACCGCCAAGACCGTCCCACGAATAGAAGGCAAAGGATTTTGCATCTGCAACCGATTGCCAGGTGAGAGTGTCCTCACTAAAGCTTTCAAAACAGGGAGAAAATGCCATAAGGTGCATTGATGCATTTTGCTTTGGCTCACCATCGTTTGGATTCTTCACCTGTGCATAAAGCTTTATTGCCGCGCGCTTGATTGCTTTGCCGTTTGAGGTATAGTCAAATTTAATATAGGTACGCGTCTCGTCGTCGCTGTACGGCATATTGTTTTCTACGTCGGAGGCGTGCATAGCCCAAAGCTCATTCGGGTTTGACTTTCCCCAAGCGGTTGTTGAGTTTGAATTCGATTTCTTGTAGCCTGTTGCACGGATATAGGTGTCATCGGCTACGGGATAATCCACCGTTGTGTTGTCGCCATATGTGATGGATAGTACCGGAGCATATTTCTCGCCGCTTTCCTTTGAGGAGATACATACTCCGCTTTCGGTGTTGTGTGTAAGCACCGCAAGAATATAGCTTGATCTTACTTGAGATGAGGTGAGTGGGATCTGTACTTGCTTTAGAGTGGTCGTAACTCTTGCTCTTGAAATATATTTTTCGGAGTCTGTAAATATAAGAGTGTCAAGCGCGGCGGTGTCCGCAGTGCCATTGCCATATGTGTTTTCAAGGTAATCTATATTGGCAAACTTTTCCTTGTAGTATTTTAAGAGCTCTTCTTTTGCTTCGGTCCAGTCACCGTTTGCTTTACCATTTTCAAAAGCTAAAGTCAATCCTATCGCCTCCTTGTCAAGCCTTGAGAAAAATTCATGTTCGGCATCGCTCTCCTTTTCTCTTTGAGTATCGGTACCCGAACAACTCGAAAAGAGAATGGCAATGACCATTATAATCGACAAAACTGTGAGCTTGGTATTCTTCATTTGGGTTCCTCGTATTTCCTTTTCTTCTTTTCAACAAAAATCGCACAAGCAGATGCGGCTGCGAGCGTAGTTATACCGCAAAGAGTTATACTTGATGAACAAGAGGAATTATCACTATTTTGGGGAGCAACAGGTGTTTTCCTTGTTTCATCGCCCTCGTAACGCCAATCTGCGATATTTGCAAACTTATAGTCGTTTATAGAGAGGTTAGAGGTTGCAAATACAACGCAAAGGTCAATATCCTTGCATTTCTCAATATGAATGGTAAGTTTTTTTACGTTTTCGGGAACGGCATCTTGGTCGGGCACTTGAGGAGACGGGGGCAACGGTTTTGCATCCATTACGGTAAATGTTGCCTCATCACCGTTTACGATATATGCTTTTATTTTTTTGCCGTTCTTTGTAAGGGTTGCGGATTTGCCGTCAGAGGCAATCTCAATTTCTGCATCCGTATGTGCAAACCAATACATCTCGTTGGTTTGACTCAGCCTTATCTCGTCTTGGATAGTTACGTAGCTGTTAAACTTGTCAAGCATTACAAGACGGTTAAAGCTTTCAACCCCCTCTTCCTTGTTGTAAGCATCAGTCATGTCAGCTATGGCATATGTAAGTCCGTCGCTCGAATAGAAGTTTGAAATATAGACGTTACCGTGCTTTTTCATAGCAAAATCAGCGTCGGGATTGAATATAACGGTGTTATGTCCCTCAGCACGGAAACGATATGTGTTGTGAATGTCAGAGACGTTGTAATTGTTTGAGCCGAGGTCAAGAAACCACACCTCTCCCTTTGCTTGTAGCTGGAACTGTCCTGCATCCATATGGTGCGTATCAGCACCGCCGTTACCGAACGGTCTGTCTGCGTGAAGTCCTACAAATGTGGCGGTGGTACTCTTGAGAGAGGTCCTCATAGTGGCAATTTCCGAAATGGGAAAGTATGCGTCAAGCTTTTCTGTGCTGTCATTATTCTCGCTCATTTCGGGCTCGTAGTAGAGTATATCGTCATACTTTCCGTATGAGCTTTTCTCAGTTGAAAGTGCACGCTTTATGACGGGCTCAACACTCGTGGGATTATCGAATTTATCTGCCAGATACATAAGCTGTGCGGGGTAGAACACCTTAAAGGTAGAGCCCACGTTATGATAATTGAATATCTGAACAGGACCGTTCGCCGCCACAAAATAATCACTTGCCATATTCATTCCGGGAAGGTCAACGTAGCCGTAGTCACTACCCGTTGTCATTTCAAGCGACTTCATAAAGTAGCTGAAATTCTGCATTGCGAATTCCCAATATCCAAAGCCTTCCTCATATGCACCCGAGGGGGCAAACAAGAGCATCGTGGGACGCATTGCTTCAAGCATTTTGGGTAGAATTACCTTTGCATTGTCAAGGCTTTCGCCCTCAAACTCGTCCATCATAGAGAGCATAGCGACTCCGACTCCGCCTGCACAAACACATCGCCAGTTGTTGACGTTGCCCTCTCTGTACCACTGATAGGTACGCTCACCGACACAGCCGTTTATATCCTCGAGAATGGTGGGAATAACGTGCTTTTCGATACCTGCCCTTATTGTCGCTCTCTGCTCGGGGGTCATCCAGTTATATATCCAGTCGTATCCGAGAGCAACACCCGCACTCATAACACCAACGTCAAGGTAGTGCTTCGGGTTCCAATCGGGGAAAGCACAAACGGCTTCCATTTCATCATACGCTCTTTGAGCATATCTTTCGTCGCCTGTCAGGCGGTATGCAAGAGAACAGGATACGATAATATCACTCGCTTCCCACGAAACGTAGAGAAGTCTTATGCCGTCACGTATTTCGTACTGAGAGGTTTTTTTACGAAGGTAAAGGGTTGCCGCACTCTTGATCTGACTTGCAAGGTGCTTGTATACCTTATCTCCGTCCTTGTTTGCGACCTCGGAGCGAATTATCTCCATTTTTTCTTCATCAATGAGAAGTCGGGGGTGTTGATTTCCTCCGTTGTTTGTAGTAAGACGTGTATAAAGCTCCTCGCCGCTTATGTCGTCGAAGAGGAATAACTCAAGCATCGCTCTTATCTCGTGAAGATTTGCTGTCCAGTCAAAGAGAGCATCAATATTTTTATCGGAATATGCAAAAAGACCGTTGTCCTGAATGCTTAAATAATATCCGAAAGCCGAGCAAAGCTCAACTATCTTTGCATAAGCAACGTTGTCGACGCCGTTTTTTGTGTCAAAGCTTTCACTCTTTTTGTCAAGCTTTATGGTCGCCTTGCCGTTCTTATTTGACGTAACCTTTCCGTCAATGCTTTCGGCAAAGAAGTCAACGGGAACATAGATGTCCTCTCCGTCCTTGTAGGGAGTTATTTCACGGTTATCCGAAATATAGCTCTTTTCACCGTAAAGCAAAATGTTCCCCTTATTAAGATACATAACAACCGAATTTTTCATAGTTTTTTCAAAGTCCTTTTCGTTTGCTGCAAAAATGTTTTGGATTGAGAACGTCGGTAATAGCAGAACCACTAAAAGTAGTGCTATTAAAGATTTTAAGATTTTTTTCATAACTATTCTCCTTATATTAAATGCCCATCAATACAACTGCAAGTATGAGGAGCAAAAAGCTTACGATTTTTGTGGGTGTGAAGCGTTCCTTAAAGAAGATAAAGGAAACGATTGCAACCGCAATAGTTGCAAGTGCCTTTTCTGCAACCGAATAGACAACAAGGTCTACCGTGCTGATTAGGAACATTCCGACAATCGAGATTATTGACGAAAATACCATTCCGAGAGCCACGAACAAAAGGCTCGTTTTATCAGCACTTGCTATATTTTTGAATACTTTTTTGACCGACGACTTCTTCGCTATTATCAAAAGAATAAAGGGAATAAGAATTACGTTTGTGTAGAAAAGAAAGATGCTTTCGTCCTTCACATTTTCGTTTGTTGAATATATCTTGAGTACAAGCTGGGAAAGACCGTTGACAACAAATATCCCGAAGCAATAAAAGAGACCCTTAAGGCTTCCTTTGTCCTTTTTCCTTTCGGTAAGGTAGGGAAGAATTATGGCACAAAGGATAGCGAGAAGTCCGAGTATTCTATTCATTGTAAGAGGCTCTTTAAAGAATGCCGTCCCCCACAACGCACTCCAAAGTATCGTACCCGAGTTTGAAAATATCGAAACGGTAACGAGCTCAGCGTGCTCGATTGCATTCATATTGAGAGTGGAAGAAATATAGACGATAACAGCATATATCGCTGCAAAAATAAGTGTTGCGAGGTTGGGAATAAGGTTAAAGCCGGAGCTGATGCCAAAGAAAAGAAGGGCAACGAAAATCATTGAAAAATAATATAGGTTGTCCTTGACCTCGGTGTCGTCAATTCGCTTTCTATACAGCTTTATAAAGACTGTTGAGAGTGCGGCTGAAAGGGCTGATATCGTAAATAGTAAATAGTTCATTTTGTGTCCTTAAAGGTTAAAAATATTCAACTAAAATTCTACAATAAAATGAAACAAAAGTCAAGAATTCTATTGAAATTTAATTGAGGTTTTGCTATAATAAAGAAAATATGTTCTGAAAGGGTTTTTTTGATATGAAAGCAGTAATTACAGTGGTTGGACACGATGCAAAGGGAATAATAGCTAAGGTCAGTGCAAAGTGTGCTGAGGCGGGGGCTAATATTATAGATATTTCGCAGAGTGTTCTTAAGGAATATTTTGCGATGATAATGGTTATCGAGATAGCCGATCTTAATTGCGGATTCACTGAATTTGCAAATGATTTAAAGGCTCTCGGCGAGGCTGAAAATCTTGATATCAGAGCTATGCACGAGACGATTTTTGACGCTATGCACAAGATTTGAGGTCAGGTATGATAAATATAAACGATATTCTTGAAACGATAAATATGATTAAAGAGGAGAACCTCGATATAAGAACTATAACGATGGGTATCTCTCTTTACGACTGTGCAGGTGACGATATAGGCGTCGTTTGCGACAGAATATACGATAAGATAACTCGCTCTGCCGAGCGTCTTGTTCCTGTCGGACGTGAGCTTGAGAGTGAGCTTGGAATCCCGATAGTAAATAAGCGTGTTTCGGTGACACCTATCTCGCTCGTTGGCGGCAAATACAGCCCCGATGATTACGTAAAGATAGCAAAGACGCTTGACCGTGCGGCTGATACGCTCGGTATAAACTTTATAGGCGGCTACAGTGCACTCGTTCAAAAGGGATTTACCAATAATGCGAGAAATCTTATCGAGTCTATCCCCGAGGCACTTACAGTTACTAATAAGGTGTGCTCATCCGTAAACGTAGCGTCAACCAAGGCAGGTATCAATATGGACGCGGTTGCTCTTATGGGTAACATCATCAAGAGAACGGCATACCTCACAAGAGATAATGAATCTATCGGTTGTGCAAAGCTCGTTGTCTTTGCAAATGTTCCCGAGGACAACCCCTTTATGGCGGGAGCATTTCACGGTGTCGGTGAGCCCGATACGGTTATAAACGTTGGTGTATCGGGCCCCGGTGTTGTAAGCTCTGCTATAAAGAGAGCAGGACACTGTGACTTTTCGACGCTTGCCGATACCATTAAGAAAACTGCATTCAAGATTACGAGAGTCGGTCAGCTCGTTGCTACAGAGGCGTCAAAGAGACTTGGCGTACCCTTCGGTATCGTTGACCTCTCACTTGCCCCCACACCCGCAGTCGGTGACTCGGTTGCACATATTCTTGAGGGAATGGGACTTGAAAAATGCGGAGGTCACGGCACTACTGCCGCCCTCGCTCTCCTTAACGATGCAGTCAAGAAGGGCGGAGTTATGGCTTCGTCTCACGTTGGCGGACTTTCGGGTGCATTTATCCCCGTTTCCGAGGACGCCGGTATGATAAGTGCCGTTGAGTGCGGTGCACTTTCGCTTGAAAAGCTTGAGGCTATGACGGCGGTTTGCTCGGTAGGTCTTGATATGATAGCAGTTCCAGGGGACACCTCTGCGGCGGTTATCTGCGGAATTATTGCCGATGAAATTTCTATCGGTGTTGCAAACACAAAGACTACAGCCGTAAGACTTATTCCCGCTTACGGCAAGGGAGTTGGCGACTCCGTTGAATTTGGCGGACTTTTAGGATATGCCCCGATTATGAAGCTCAGAGAATATTCCTGCGAGGAGTTTATAAAGAGAGGCGGAAGAATTCCCGCACCTATCCATTCGCTTAAAAACTGAAAAGGAGAATTGATACTATGGCAAAAATTGCAGTTCTTGTTCCTTGTTATAATGAAAGTATGACGGTTGCAAAGGTCGTTGCAGACTTTAAGGCAGCACTTCCCGAGGCGGATATTTACGTTTACGATAACAATTCTACCGATGGCACTGATGAGATCGCAAGAGCAGCAGGGGCTATCGTAAAGTACGAATACAGACAAGGTAAGGGAAACGTTATTCGCTCAATGTTCCGTGATATTGATGCAGACTGCTACCTTATGATAGACGGCGACGACACCTATCCTGCCGAACACGCAAGAGAAATGTGCGACCTTGTGCTTGAAAAGGGAGTCGATATGGTTATCGGTGACAGACTTTCCTCGACCTATTTTACAGAAAATAAGCGTCCGTTCCATAACGTTGGAAATAAAACGGTAAGATTTCTTATCAACAAGATTTTCAAGAGTAACGTCAAGGATATTATGACGGGCTACCGTGCCTTCAGCAAGCAGTTTGTCAAAAATTTCCCCGTGCTTTCACGCGGCTTTGAGATAGAGACAGAGATGACTATTCACGCACTTGATAAGAATTTTCTTCTCAAGGAGGTTCCCGTCAACTATCGTGACAGACCAGAGGGAAGTGTTTCTAAGCTCAATACAGTACGTGACGGAATACGTGTGCTTACAACGATATTCAGACTTTTCAGTGAGTACAAGCCCCTTAAATTCTACTCCTTGTGGGGACTTCTTTGCTTCCTTTTAGGCGGTGGATTTATGATTCCCGTGCTGGTGGATTATTTTAGAACAGGACTGGTCCTTCGATTCCCGACACTCTTCGTTTGTGTGGGAGCATTTATTATAGGCTCGCTCCTTTTTGCGTGCGGAATAATTCTTCACGCAGTTGCAAAAAAACATAAGATGCTCTTTGAGCTTATGATGAACCGTAAGGATTATTGATTTTTCGGGAGATTACTATGGCAAAAAGATTTGGCGTTATGCTTGATATGTCAAGAAACGCAGTTATGAGACCTGACGAGGTTAAAAAATTTGCTTCAATTATAAAGAGCTTCGGCTACAATATGATTCAGCTTTACACCGAGGATACCTATGAGGTAGAAGGTGAGCCTTATTTCGGCTACCTTCGCGGCAGGTATTCGAAGGAAGAGCTTTGCGATATTGTTTCCTACTGTAATTCTATCGGTGTTGAGGTCATTCCCTGTATTCAGACGCTTGCCCACTTAAATCAGATATTTATGTGGGATGACTATAAGAAGATACAAGACGTAAACGATATATTACTCGCTAAAGAAGCCCGCACCTATGAGCTTGTTGAGAATATGTTTAAAACCGTAAAGGAATGCTTTACGTCTCCTATCGTTCATATAGGAATGGACGAGGCTCATATGCTCGGTCTCGGTAAATACCTTGATAAGTATGGGGTAGAGAACCGCTTTGATATTCTTCACGACCACCTCGAAAAGGTTATGGCTATTGCTAAAAAATACGAGCTTCAGCCCCTGATGTGGTCGGATATGTTCTTCCGTCTTGCAAATAAAGGCGAGTACATTTTGAAGGATACGTCCCTTATTACCGAAGAGGTCATAGCGGCAAAGCCCGACGGAGTTGACCTTGTATATTGGGATTATTACAGTAATGACGCTATGTGTTACAAGACGATGCTCGATGCCCATAAAAAATTTGAGGGAGATACATGGTTTGCGGGCGGTGCTTGGTCTTGGCGTGGCTTTGCGGCAAACAATAAGTGGACTCTTGAAAGCATGACTCCCGCTATGGCTGAATGCCGAAAGGCAGGCGTTGATAATATCCTTATGACTATGTGGGGAGACGATGGCAAGGAGTGCTCCTTCTACTCGCTTCTTCCGTCACTATTCGCAATCAAAAAGATATATGACGGCGAGAGCGATATGGGGAAGATAAAGAAAGAGTTTTCTTCGGTTACGGGAGAGGACTTTGATTCTATGATGCTACTCGATATGCCGATGGGCGTTATCGGTACTTCTCCAAGAGACGAAAAGCTTTATCACAAGTATTTGCTTTATAGTGATGCGTTCCTCGGTTATCTCGATACAGCACCCTATAAGGAGAGCAGGGAAGAATATGAAAAGCTCTCTGAAAAGCTTTTGTCAGCTGGAGAAAGTAGTGCTTACCGATACATATTTGAAAGCCACGCGGCACTTTGCAGAGCTCTTTCTATAAAGCACGACCTCGGCAGAAGAACGAGGGAGGCATACAAATCCTCGGATAAAGAAATGCTTGCTTCGGTAATTGCCGATTATGAAACGGCGATAGAGAATATCGAAACATTCGTTGAAGCGTTCAGAAAGCTTTGGTTCAAGGAAAACAAGCCTCACGGCTTTGATGTTGAGGAGCTTCGCCTTGGCGGACTTTTGCTACGCCTTCGCTCACAAAAAATGAGACTTCAGGCGTTTGCTAACGGTGAAATCGACGTTATCGAAGAGCTCGAAGACGAGCTTCTCGAGTACATCGGTCACGGCAACGTGTCGGGTACCGATAAGCTGCCCGTGATAAACAACTGGGGCAAAACAGTGACACCAAACGTTCTCTAAATAAAAAAGCAGGAGCTTTTAAAGCTCCTGCTTTTTTTAAACGTTAATTCCTTTTCTCTTCATATAGTCGATGATTATATCGACCGCACCGTCAAAACCAACCTTTGTGGTGTTTATGCAGAGGTCGTAATTAGTGGGATCGTTCCACTCGTTGCCCGTGTAATACTTGCAGTATGCGGCACGGGATTTATCTATCTTGTCGATCTTTTTCTTTGCGTCGTCAGCATCAAGTCCGTAAAGCTCAACTACCTTGTCGATACAAGCCTGCTCGTCAGCACAAACGAAGATTCTTATTGCCTTGGGGTTGTCACGCAAAACGTAGTCTCCGCATCTACCGATGATGATGCAGTTCTGCTTTTCAGCAAGGTCACGTATGATCTTTGCCTGATAATTGAAAAGGTTATCGTCAGAGATAAACTCGGTACTGTCGGGAGAGATTATCTTGCTACCGTAGCTGCGATTGTATTTTTTGAAAAGATTTGCTTTTACCTTCTCGTCAGCCTTACCGAAGAGGGCAATATTTATTCCGCTCTCCTCAGAAGCAAGACGCAAAAGGTCATTGTCAAAATAGTCGATATCAAGGCGTTTTGCGAGCATCTGTCCAATTGTTTTACCGCCGCTTCCAAAGCCTCTTGCAATAGTAATTACGTATTCACTCATTGTATGATCTCCTAAAATTACGTTTGTTTTTATAAAACAAAAATTTCCATTTACATTATAACACGGAAAAATGCAAATGTCAAAGAATTTTAAAAATTTCCGTAAAAATATTTAGTTTACCCCTCTTTTTGAAACTTTTTTGAATACAAAAAGTATAATGGAAAGTATTATTGCCACAATTAAAGCCGCTGCAAATATATTTACATTAGGAATAAAAGAGGTAGTACCGTCATTGTTTTCTATGGTTTGTGCATTTGCAAGAACTGTTTTGCCAATAAACGGACCAACGATTCCGGGTACGAGCACCTGTGAGAAAATTCTGACACCCTGGAACATACCCGCCTTGCCAAAGGGGGTGAGGTCACGTATTTTAGCGCCGAAAACCGCCATTCCCGAGAGGTATCCGCACATCATAAGAAGCGAGCCTACAAAGACAAGAGCTGTCGATTTAAAGAAGAACAGTACGATGTAACCGAGAGATAGCCATACCAAAGAAAAAACAACGGAGAGAGAAAATCCCTTTTTGTCGTAAATTTTGCCCCAAAGAGCAGTAACAACAGATGCGAGAATTATGGCGGGCGCCATTATGAAAACATAGTTCGACATTTCGAGCGATACTTCATAATAAAGAATGAGGTAAGGCATAAAAATTTGAATCGAAATATTGAAAAGAATGAACATCACAAGGAAGAAGTAAAGTGACAAATTCTTCTTTACAGTTGAGGGACGGAAACCGTAAATAACGGTAGAGAAGTAACCCTCCTTTGCCTTAACGAGTGGCGGCTCTTTGATTATAAATATGCCGAGGATACCGACAACTGTAACAACGGTACCGATTATGGCAAAAATGTAGGTCCAGCTTGATTCATGTCCCGTATCAAATGCCATAAATCCGCCGAAGACGGCAAGAATAGCTACAAGAGGCATCATCGCGTTTATACCCTCAGCAGCTCCGCGGTTAGAATTGTCTGTGCTATCGGTGAGCCACGCGTTAAATGCCGCATCGTTTGCGCTTGAACCGAAGAAGGTCATTATGCAGTCAAGGACTATTACAAGCGTTATGCAAATAGCAGAAGCCGAGGCAGCCATAGGGAAGAGGGCGCTGATGAGGTCGACTTTGAGTAGTATAAAGCAAAGAATTGAAATTCCCCAAAGTATGTATCCTCCGCACATAAAGAGCTTTCGCTTGCCTATCTTGTCAGAAAGTGCTCCGATAAAGACAGTTGTAAGCGTAGCTGCAACCGCACTCGCCGCAACCATTGCCGAAATGTCGCCGGCTGATGCATTGAACATCTTATACATAAACACGTTGAGATACATATTCTCAACTACCCAAGCGACTTGTCCTATAAGGCTGAAGAGAACAAGAGCGGTCCAAAATTTTTTTGTGAGCTTTGTTTTCATTCGATTGCTTCCTTTCGTTAGTTGACTACATTATATACAGTTCCTTCATAAACTACGATTTGAGGCGGAATTTTGGAGCCTGAAACCTTTTTGAGTGTTTTATATCCGCAGACCTCATAAGTATTCAAGTCGATTTTTATTTTTTCGCCTACTGTAAGAAATTCGCTGCTCTTAAATGTTTTTTTTGATGCTTCGGGGTAGTCCTCGGCTATCCGTATTCCATCAGGGTTAATGCTATAGGGAGTGTGAGTTGACTTAAAGTATAATTTTGTTCCGCAAAAGAACATGTGTTTGTTTGAAGACGTATTTTTAGTACTGTCGTCAATTGTAACGTCAAAAAAGTACCATTCTCCATCGTCCATGCGTGCCATATTCCAAGCATGAAAGCTAGAAGTTTCACCGAGTACATAAATTGAGTCTATATTGCTTACTGTAAGAAGCAGATGAAATAATTTAGCATAGCCCTCACACACAAAGCTTCCTTCGGTAAAAGCACCGAGTATGGAGTGTGCCCAAAGAGAATCTTCGGGTTCTCCGTCGTCTTTGTATGCATATTCGGCAGAATTTATTATAGCATTGTGATATATAAGAGCTATATTATACGGACTGGTTTCGCCCTCGGTTAATGAAACAAATTCTTCTATGCCTTTATATACCGTTTTATTAAGATCCGCTCTAATTTTACCATTGGCATAGTCTTCTGTTGTTGTCATAATTATTGTTTTTTTATCGTATGAGGTGAAACCGTGTAGCCAATAAAAAATAGGATGATCGTTTTCGATCAAACGTGCAACACAACTTGCTTCACTTATTGTTAAATCATATTCCAAAAAATTAAAGCGTGCAACCGTGAAATCCTTACTTTGAGTGTTTGGAAATAGTTTTGTGGCATTTATTTCATCCGAGGTGTGAAATTTGGTTAATTCGTCAACTATATCGTCATAAAGCTTTCGCATTTTTTCACCGTTTTCCACGGTCTCGAAATAGCTGTATCCGCTTTTGCCATGATAAATACTGATGTCGCTGTAATCTATTACTGCGGGTTTGTTTTCACCGCAAAGAGTGCACTGCCTATAAACGTAGTTGTGCTTCAGCTTTTCTATTACGGCGTGTTCATTTGTGATTTTGCAGACTTTACATTTTGTTTTGTCGGTGGCACCTATACTTGTACAGGTTGCGGGAATCCCCTTTGTAATGATTTCTTCTTCATGTCCAAGAGAGCTTAGCGTGTTCTGTGAAACAAGCACCTCACCGCATTTAGAACAGTGTGATCCCTCGGTAAGTCCTTCTTCGGTGCAACTTGGAGCAACTGCTTCGTCAATAATAGTCTCGTGCGAGATGCAACAGCCACATAACACTATTGTAAATGTAATAATCAAAAAGATCAGAAAAATAAATTTTTTCAAAATATTCACTCCTCATTATTTACCGTGTTTTTCCTTGTGAGAGCAATTTAAAGCGAGAGTCTCTAAAAAACTTAATTTTTTTATTACCTATTATATCACAAAAAAACTTAAATTTCAACTATTGCTTTTTTTGTCATATTATGTTACAATCATGGAAAGAACTTTTGGCGTTTCTGTATCAAACGCTTAGGTTCTTTTTGCTTGTTTTGAGGTCAGAAATGGAAAACGTTAAAAAACGCGTGTTTTACAAAGAGCTTTCATACGTGCTTGGACTTATAATTATGGCATTTGGTGCGGCATTTACCGAGCTTGCCGATTTTGGTATGTCAATGGTGGTTGCACCTACTTACATAATTTATTTGAAAATATCCGAGTTTTTGCCCTGGTTTTCATTCGGAGTGGCAGAATACTTTGTGCAGGGATTACTTGTGCTCTTGACGGTACTTATTATGCGTCGTTTTAAGCTGTCGTACCTGTTTTCCTTCGTTACGGCAATTCTTTACGGCACTGTGCTTGACGGAGCTATTCTGCTTTTATCTTCCGTTCCAAATCAAGCGTTTGTTTTGAGGATAATTTGGTTTTTGATAGGTACGGTTTGTTGCTCGGTGGCCGTCTCGCTGTTTTTTCATACTTACATCTCGCCCGAGTCTTACGAGCTGATAGTTAAAGAGATTTCGCAAAAGTTTTCGGTGAATATCAATAAAACAAAGACTGCTTACGACTGCATCAGCACCTTGTTGGCTGTTGTGCTTTCGTTTGTATTTTTCGGTTTTGGAGTGTTCAAGGGGGTAGGCATTGGAACTGTCCTTTGTGCTCTCATAAACGGATTTTTGATTGGAAGAATATCTGCGTTGCTTGAAAGAGTTTTTGAGTTTAAGAATAAATTTGATTTAGAAAAATATTTTGAACGGTGATAGTTTGGCTGGGATGGCCAGATTTGGGAACAATATCCAAGCCACAAGTGGCTTGTGTGTCGCTTAAAATGACCAGCCAATCACGAACTAAACAAAGAGCATAGCCGAATGGCTATGCTCTTTGTTTGGCTGGGATGGCCAGATTTTGGAACTGTAGTTTTCGCCAAAGTTTAGTTTAAATCAAAGCCTGCGTAGCGAAAACCTGTCATTGCTTTGCAATGACGCAGTTCAAATCGCAAAATACACAACGAGAAAAAGCACATAGCCAAGAGGCTATGTGCTTTTTCTGGCTGGGATGGCCAGATTTGAACTGACGAGTGCTAGAGTCAAAGTCTAGTGCCTTACCGCTTGGCGACATCCCAATGAAATTGATTTGCAACGCTAAATATTATAGCACACTTAGATATTTATGTCAATAGAATATTAAAAAATCGGGGCGTTTTAAACGCCCCGAAAATATATCTGAAAATTAGTCTTCCTTTTTGCGAGCTACAACCAAAGCGGTGCCAAGCATTGCGGGAATGATAGCAACGATGCCGAGCGAGAGGGTAGAGGAGCAGCCCGAGGCCGCGGCTTGTGTGTCGGCTGTGCTTCCCTCGGCTTCAGAGCTTGCCACGGTTTCTTTGGGCTCTTCGCCAACAAGGTCAAGGTCAAACGAAAGCTGATTTATGCTTCTGTAATATCTGTCGGTCGTTGTGGAATAATATTCTACGTCAACGCTCTTGCCGTCCTCGGAGAAGTAGAGCATTGCGACCATTCCGAGAGCTCCGTTGTTGTTTTTCTCAACGTTAGAGGTGTTAACAAGAAGGGTGGTAACGGTGTTTCCGTTTACACCCTCGTCCTTTGAAACTACGAGGCGGTTACCTGTCATATGACCGCAGAGGATAAGAACGATGTTCTCGTGCTTTGAAACAAACTTTTCCCACATATCGTCACCGTTGTTGCTTCCTCCGTTGCCAACGGGAGGAACGTGGTCCTCAGCGGTGATAGGAGAACCGTCAAGGTAAAGGTATGCATGGGTATTTATAATTACGTTGTGGTCGGGGTATTGCTCACATATCTCACCTGCCCATTTGAGCACCTCGTCGTTTGGACCGAAGTCAAGGTTGAGCATAAGATATTTTACCTCGCCTACACTAAATGTCTTATAGTAGTTAAGCATATTGTTGGCAAAGGCACCGCCAACCTTATCCTTGTAAGTTGCCCAAGGGAAAGTTACGTTGTATTTGGCCGCAGTGTCGTGATTGCCGCGGACGAAAGAGTAATCTACCTTGCCGTCAAAGAGCTGGAAGCCTGCCTTGGCACGTGACCACTCGTCGGTGTTACTCTTTTCGGTTATATCGCCAAGACCGATAACGTGCTTTATCTTCTTGCTCTCAACGTTGCTTGCTATCCACTCGAACATTGTTTTTACACTGTCGGGGTAATAGTAGTTAAGTGCCTGCATATCGCCGATCACCGCAAAGGAGTATGCGTAATCGGTTACGGGCTTTTTGTCCTCAGACTTTATCCAGAGCTGATTTTCTCTGCATATGGCATCGTATCCGTTGCCGCTCGTGTCCTTGATATTTTCTCCGACTTTTGCATTTGACATGTCGTAGTGAAGGACAAGGCTCTCACCCTTGGGGGCATTCATGTCTGCCTTTATCTCGTCAGCAGTTCTCGATGTCTTGAAAATAGCTATTTCTCTTATAGCACCCTTAAAATAAACGCTTGAATCGGTGCCCCACTGACCGCCTATACAAAGTGGCTCGCCAAAAGCAATATCATTTTTCCATACGTCGGTTATAGGTAAGGACTGTTTAAGTTCACCGTTTATGTAGCAGTTGAGGGTAGATGCTACGGGATCTCTTACGATAGCGACGTGTATCCAACCGCCTGTACAAACGTTTCCGACTTCCTTGAATTCCCAGGAAGCCTCCTTGTCCTCCGCCTCGGTCACGGCAACACGGGGAACACCCGATTTTATCTCAAAGGTTATATATCTGTTGCCTGTCCAACTGCTGCTGAGGATAAACGAACGCTTTGTTCTTTCACTCTTAGGTATCTTTATCCAAGCTTCAAAGGTGTTTGCTACCTCATCAAATGCTCCATCGGGAGCATACAAAACCTCCGACGAAAAGGTAAGTCCCTCGCCCGTTGCCGCAGAAACGGGAAGGGAAACGGTAAACAAAGCTGATACCATTAAAATAGCTAAAATCAATGAAAGTAGACGGTTGAGTTTTTTCATCAGATTCTCCTTAACAAATAATTATAGAATTAATTTTCTCTTTTGCTCGTTACAACTAATGCGGTGCCAAGCATTAACACAAGTGTTGGGATAGCACAAATCGAGAGGGTAGAGGAGCAACCCGAATCGGTATTGCTTTTTGATGTTTCGGGAGTGTTGTCATCTCCGTTTCCTGTGGTAGCATCATTTTCGACTACGTCAAGCGCGAGTGAAAATTGATTTATCGTTTGATAGAATTTCCTTTTCACCGTTGAGTAATATCTTACGTCAACGTTTTTACCGTCTTCGGAGAAATATAGCATTGCTACAAGTCCAAGACCGCCGTTGGTCAAATCGGTAGTTTGGGGGTCAATCAGCATCTGCGTAACGGTGTTTCCTTTTTCACCCTTTACCTGTGAAACTACTATCTCATCATAGGGGTCGTGACCGCTTATTACGAGCTGGATGTTTTCGTGCTTTGATACGAGCTTATCCCATATATGGTCACCGTTGTTGTATCCTCCTGAGGTCGCAGGGGGACAAAGGTCTGTCTGGTCAAGTGTCGTTCCGTCGCGGAAGAGATATGCGTGAGTGGTAATGATAACCTTATGCTCGGGATATTTCTCACAAAGCTCACCTGCCCAGTTGAGAACATTATCACTTGCACCGTAGTCAAGAGTGATAAGAAGATATTTTACCTCTCCTATCTCAAGAGTCTTGTAGGTGTTGAGCATATTGTTACCAAGAGCACCGTCGAATTTATCCTTGTATTTCGACCAAGGTAAGTTAGCATTGAACGTTGCGGTGCTATCGTGGTTGCCACGAACTATTGAATAGTCGACCTTACCGTTAAGGGAATCGAATGCCGCCTTGGCTCTGTCCCACTCTGCCTTGTCGCTCTTATCGGTTATGTCGCCAAGACCGAAGACGAACTTGATCTTTTCATTCTCAACGTTATCAAGAATATAGTCATATACTAAATTAAACTTGTCAGGGAAGTTGTAGTTGAGCTTTTGCGTGTCTCCAACAACGGCAAATGAATATGCATAATCGTTGAGTTTTGGCATATCTTTTTCATCTATCCACGTTTCGTTGTAGATATATTTAAGATCACGTCCGCCATCGCTTAGGTCTTTAACGTCTTTACCTGCCTCTTGGTTTGAGAGATCGTAGTGAAGGAGAAGTCCGTTCTTGTCAGTGATAGCCTTCATATCAGCCGAGATCTCGGCTGCAGTACGTACACCCGAATAAATTGCTACCTCTTTTATCGCACCTCTGAAATACTGGTCATTTCCACCGCGAAAATCTCCGCCGAGTGCAAAACCACCCTTGGGGATAAACTCGGTAAGAGCTGCTCCGTTATCAACATCAATCGACTTTTTGAGTTCACCGTTTATATAGCAATGAACTTTTTTCTCTTTAGCACTTCTGACAACTGCAAGATGTACCCAGTTACCTGTGCAAACGTTTACTCCGTTGAACGTCCAATCGAACGTATTGCCTCTTTCGTTAATCAAATATAGACGCGGTCTGCCCGAGGAATGTATTTCGAGATTGATAACACATTGACCAAAATTATAGTTACCTATAATTGTACCGTTACGGCTCGCAGCTGCCTGCTTTGGAAGCTTTATCCAAGCCTCAAAGGTGTTTGGGGTTGCGTCAACGGTTTTCTCGGGACGGTATAAGTCATTTTCGGTAAATGTTAGTCCCTCACTGCTTGCCGCAGAAACGGGAAGGGCAAAGGTGAAGAGCGAGGCTATCATTAAAGTAGCCATAGAGAGTGAAAGTAACCGCTTGAAAAAATTCATTCTTTTCTCCTTAATAGATTTTTTATTGATTTAATTATACTTTTTTTTCTACTTAAAGTCAACAGTATAGAAGTATTTAAGAAGGAAATTTTTAAAAGTTAAAAACAGACTATTGACAAAATGAAAAAATTGTGGTACTATTTACGGGTAGACCTCTCCTTTGTGGAAAGTTTGATAGAGAATCGGTGCCTTGGGCTGTAAGCACTGACCAAACGAGTAGTAGGAAGAGCAACACTACGAAGTCGGTAAAATTTAATAGCTAAAGTGGATACGCAGGTCGTATCAATGTGGGTGGCACCGCGGGTTTTACTCGTCCCTCGAAATTTCGTTCTCGAAATTTTGATGGGCGTTTTTTGTTTTTTACCGATAATATCCTAAGGTTTGTAAAATAATAAAGAATATATATTTGGAGGCAAAATTATGAATTGCTACAGAACACACAATTGCGGAGAGCTTAATAAAGCCAACGTTGGCGAGAGTGTAAGAATCGCGGGTTGGGTAGATACCGTCCGTGACCACGGCGGAGTTATCTTTATTGACCTTCGTGACCACTATGGTGTAACACAGGTAGTTCTCAACGACGAGAGTCTTCTCAAGGGAATAGGAAAGGAATTCGTTGTATCGGTTTCGGGTAACGTTCAGCTTCGTGACGCTGAAACCGTAAACAAGAAAATAGCAACGGGAGAAATAGAGCTTCGTGCAGAGTCTATCACAGTTCTCGGTGAGGCTCAGAGACAGCTTCCCTTTGAAATCAGCGAATCTAAAAAGACGAAGGAGGACATACGTCTTAAGTACCGTTTCCTTGACCTTCGAAATCCCGCTGTTCACGATAATATTTTGCTTCGTTCAAGAATAACGAGCTACCTTCGCAGAAAGATGGAGGATATGGGATTTGTTGAGATCCAGACTCCTATTCTTACCGCGTCTTCACCCGAGGGTGCACGTGACTACCTTGTTCCCAGCCGTAAGCATCAGGGAATGTTCTACGCACTTCCTCAGGCACCCCAGCAGTTTAAGCAGTTGCTTATGACTTCGGGATTTGACAAGTATTTCCAGATAGCTCCTTGCTTCAGAGATGAGGACGCTCGTGCTGACCGTTCTCCCGGAGAATTCTACCAGCTCGACTTTGAGATGGCTTTCGCTACTCAGGAGGACGTTTTCGCAGTTGCAGAAGAGGTGCTTTACAACACCTTCAAGGAGTTTACCGATAAAGAGGTAAGCAAGCCCCCCTTCCGTCGTATTCCTTATGCAGAGAGCATGCTCAAGTACGGCTCCGACAAGCCCGATCTTCGTAACCCTCTTATAATAAACGACCTTTCTAAGTTCTTTGAGGACGTTGATTTCGCCCCCTTCAAGAAGAGAATCGTCAGAGGTATCGTTGCACCCGGTTGTGCTAAGATGTCTAAGTCCTTCTTTGAGAAGATGCTTTCCTTCGCTATGTCTATCGGTATGAAGGGCCTTGGATATATCTCGGTTCTCGAGGGTATGGAGCTTAAGGGCCCCATCGTTAAGTTCCTCTCCGAGGATAAGCAGAAGGAGCTTATCGATATGCTCGGACTCAAGGAGTTTGATACACTCTTCTTCATCTCCGACGCAAAGAACGTTGTTGATAAGCTTGCAGGACAGATAAGAAACGAACTTGGTGCACGTATGGATCTTGTTGACACCTCTAAGTTTGAGTTCTGCTTTATCACCGACTTCCCGATGTACGGACTCAATGAGGAAACGGGTGCTGTCGAGTTTACACACAATCCCTTCTCAATGCCTCAGGGCGAGATGGATGCACTTATGAATAAGGATCCTCTTGACGTTCTCGCATATCAGTACGATATCGTTTGTAACGGTGTTGAGCTTTCTTCGGGTGCTGTTCGTAACCACCGCCCCGACATTATGCTTAAGGCGTTTGAGATCGCCGGATACACTCAGAAGGATATAGAGGATAAATTCTCGGCTCTCTACAATGCCTTCCACTATGGAGCTCCCCCTCACGCGGGTATGGCTCCCGGTCTTGACCGTATGGTAATGCTTCTTGCAGAAGAGGAGAGCATTCGTGAGGTAGTTGCATTCCCGATGAACGGAAACGCACAGGATATGCTTCTCGGTGCTCCTAATACCGTTACCGAGCAGCAACTCCGTGAGGTACACATTAAACTTAGATAATAATTTATGGCTTAAAGCTTTTAAGGAGGCTTATTATGGCAAAAAATACAGCAGAAATGTATGAGCCTATGGCAAAGCTCTCGCTTGACAGCGAGACTCGTGCGTGGGCTGATGATATAATTGCTCGTCTTGAGGGCGAGTTTGAAAAAATGGAAAAGGTTGACACAGACGGTGTTGAGCCTCTCGTAACCGTTCTTGACCTTAAGAACGTGCTTCGTGAGGACGTAAGCTCTCAGCTCGTCAGCCGCGATACACTTCTCGAGAATGCTCCCGAGGAGTATGACGGATATTTCCAGGTTCCCAAGACCATTGATTAAGGAGGGAATAGCAATGAAATTTATGATGCAAAGCTGCCTTATGGTAAAAGATACCGTATGTGACGGTGGCTCAAAGATACTTGAAGGCTTTAAGTCTCCATTAAGTGCCACAGCTTATGAAAAATGTGTGGCAGCAGGAATGGAATTTTTAGGTCTTGTAACTCCTTTTGAGTTTGGTATTGACTCTCTCTTTTGCGACTGTCCCGATAAGGATGGGACTATTGATGCTATTCTTGAGGGTAAGTGTGACTTCGTTCTTTGTAACGATGTTTACGGAAAAATGAGCCGTATGGCAGCAGTAAACGGACTTGTTTACCTTGCAGGTGCTTACGGTACAGTTTCGAGATTTGGTATTATGCAGACCGTTTCCTCTATGGATAGAGTTGGTGTTCTTTGCAAAAAGGCAGAGGACGGAATCAAGGTGCTCGAGACAATTTCGGGTAAGGACGAGAAAGACGGCTCTATGCTTGATACGGAGAAATATGATTACTCAGCAAAGTGTGACAAGGTAAAGGCTGTCAAGGCAGACGAGGTCGAAATGAAATACTTTGACCTTCTTCCTGCAGTATTCTACACACTTGCAAGTGCTGAGCTTTGTAACAACACAAACAGATACGACGGAGTTAAGTTTGGATACAGAGCTCCCGACGTAACCGACCTTAATGATCTTTATCTCAGGTCGCGTACAGAGGGACTTGGCAAGGACGTTCAGATAGCTTCTATGGTTGGCTGTATGGTACTTGCCAAGGAGAACTACGAAAAGTGGTACTTTAAGGCTATGCAGCTCCGCCGCATGATAAGAGATTATTATTGGGCACTTCTCACTGACGCCGACGTGCTTGTGCTTGATGCAAAATGTGACTGCGGTGATAAGTTCCGTCAGCTCGCTCTTTATGCACTAGCACCGCTTTGCGGTTTTGCTTCTGCTGCGGCAACACTTGACGGTAAGCCTGTCGAGCTTGTTTGTAAGCCTGGTAAGGAAAACATAATGTTTTCTATGATAACGGAGGGCTAAGATATGAAAGAATATGAAATAGTAATGGGACTTGAGGTCCACGTTGAGCTTGCTACAAACTCTAAGCTCTTTTGTTCTTGCAGTGCTAAATTCGGTGCTGATGCAAACGAGCACGTTTGCCCCGCCTGTGCAGGTATGCCCGGAATGCTTCCTATTGCAAACAAGAGAGCAGTAGAGCTTGGTATTGCGGCATCTATCGTAACAAACAGCGAGATAACTCCCGTTATCAGCTTTGATAAAAAGAACTATTTTTACCCTGACCTTTCTTGCGGTTACCAGATAACACAGCTCTATGCTCCTATCTGCCGCAACGGTCGAGTTGAGATTGAGACTTCAAAGGGTAAAAAGGACATAACCCTTAAGCAGATACACATTGAAGAGGACGCAGGAAAGCTCGTTCACTCTCACGGTGTTTCTCTTGTTGACTACAATAGATGTAGTGTTCCGCTTGTTGAGATTGTAAGTAATCCCGATTTCAGAAGTGCCGAGGAGGTTCTTGCATACCTCGAAAAGCTTCGTGCACTCCTTTCCTTCGCAGGCGTTTCCGACTGTAAGATGCAGGAAGGCTCTATGCGTTGCGATGTAAACCTTTCTGTAAGAGAAAAGGGAACTACTGCGTTCGGTGTAAGAACCGAGATGAAGAATATGAACTCCTTTAGTGCTATTGAGAGAGCAATAGAATATGAGGCACAGCGTCATATTGATGCACTTGAAACAGGCTGTGAGGAGCTTGTGCAGGAAACTCGCCGTTGGGACGATAACGCAGGAAAGAGCTTCTCTATGAGAAACAAGGAGAATGCTACCGACTACCGCTATTTCCCTGATTGTGATATAATGCCTATCGTTGTCACTGACGAGTGGATAGAGAAGGTAAGAGCAACCCTTCCCGAGAGTGCACACGATAAATACGCAAGAATGACGGGTGAGCTTTCTATATCCGAGGTAGATGCAAAGATAATTACAAAGAGTAAGCGTCTTTGCGATATATTTGATGCACTTATGGCACACGGACTTCCCGTAAAGGACGTTGTAACTTGGATTGTTACCGAGCTTCTCTCGCTTGACATCGGTGAAAATAAATCCTATGACGATATTGAGATCGACTGCGACAAGCTTGCCTCTCTTATTTCGATGACTAATAAGAAGGTCATCAACCGTACCGTTGCAAAGAAGATCCTTGCACTCGTTTATACCGATAATGTTGATCCCGAGACTTACGTTAAGGAAAACAACCTCGGTATGGTGAGCGATACGGGAGCTATTGAAGCTATAATTGCTCAGCTTATCGCTGAGAACCCCAATTCCGTTAAGGAATATAAGGAAGGAAATGCAAAGGTATTTACCTTCTTCGTTGGTAAGACGATGAAGCAGACCGCAGGCAAGGCAGATCCTACTGTGGTAAGAGAAATTCTCGCAAGAATGCTTGATGAAGCATAAGAAAAGGGAGATTACGGTTTTTCCGTAATCTCCCTAAATATCGTTTGAGGTAGATATGTCAAATAAAACAAGAATTTTAAAGCTGGCGTGTTACAGCGTAAATGTAACAATGTCTGCTGTGGCAACCCTTTCGCCGCTTCTTTTTATGACCTTTCGTTCCGAATACGGTATATCATATTCGTTGCTCGGACTTCTCGTGGTCATCAACTTTTCAACTCAGCTTTTAGTCGACTTGATTTTTTCGTTCTTTTCCCATAAATTCAATATGTCGTTGACGGTAAAGTCTATTCCGTATATAGCTATGGCAGGCTTTATTATTTACGCCCTATCTCCGTTCATATTTAAGAATAACATATACGTAGGATTGGCACTTGGAACGGTAGTCTTTTCAGCAGCATCAGGTCTTGGAGAGGTTTTGATAAGCCCTGTAATTGCCGCCTTGCCAAGTGATAATCCCGAGAGGGAAATGAGTAAGCTTCACTCGGTATATGCTTGGGGTGTTGTATTTATAGTTACGTTTGCAACCTCTTTTCTGTTTCTTTTTGGAGAGGAGAAGTGGCAGATACTTGCTTTGTTGCTCTCAGTTATACCGCTCGTTTCTGCGGTTTTGTTCTTCTTTTCGGAAATACCGAAGATGGAAACTCCCGAAAAGGTATCGGGGGCTTTCGCTTTCCTTAAAAGAGGAGAAGTATGGCTGTGCTTCTTTGCCATTTTTCTCGGCGGTGCTATTGAATGTACAATGGCACAGTGGGCATCGGGTTACATAGAGAAAGCAATAGGAATACCGAAAATTTGGGGCGATATTTTTGGTGTAGCTTTGTTTGGTCTTATGATGGGAATTGGTAGATCTGCTTATGCCAAAAAAGGTAAGAATATTGAAAAAGTACTCTTTTTTAGTGCAATAGGGGCTTTTGTTTGCTATTTTTTGGCAACGGTTTCAAATATACCGTTCCTCGGTCTTTGTGCTTGTGCAATGACAGGACTTTTCTCGGCAATGCTCTGGCCCGGTAGCCTTGTTGTTTCCTCGAAAAAGATACCCGATGGTGGAGTGTTTATTTTTGCTTTAATGGCGGCAGGTGGAGATATGGGGGCTTCCCTTATTCCGCAGGCGGTTGGAATTATCACCGACTCGGTTGCCATGAATGCCTCGGCTTTGAATATTGCCGAGCGTTTGGGGCTTTCTGTAGAGGAGCTTTCAATGAAGGCGGGAATGTCTGTAGGAATGCTCGTGTCAGCAGCGGCTATTATTGTATATTTTTATATTCTGAAAAAAGCAAAGAGAGTTTAAACTCTCTTTGCTTTTTGCTTTTTTTAATTAAAGAAACTAAGCTGTTCAGCAGTTTTTTGATTGTAGTAACAATGGTTAAACAATTTGGTATATGTTGTTATTCCTATTTTGGGTAGACTTAGCAATTTCCAAAACCTGTCTAATGGTAAAGCTTGTGCAAGAACATTTTGCTGTGTGGAATTTAACCGTACTATTCTTGAAATATCATCTACTGTCATATTATTTAAAATTTCAAGCATCTCGGCTTCTTTGCCCTCTGCTTTTTTTAAGGAATCTAAGCAAATAAATATGGTGATATCTAGAGGAGCAAGGTATTTTTCCATTAATTGTTGTACTTGATTCCATTGTAATCCACCGTTTAGTGTTCCTAGTTTAGGGAAAGCAACGCTTTTGAAAGAGTGTTGTTTATGAGTCTCTACAAAGTTAATCAAACCTTGTTCTATCCATTCTATTTGTGAAGGATATTTAAAATGCTGTTTGGTGGGAAAGAGGATTATTGTTTTGTTTTCTCCCATGAAATATTCTACTTTTCCTGTTTTGATTTGGTAACTTTTGCATTTTTGTTCGTAGTATGAGCACATCTTGGGATAACGTAGGGCAAATTCTAAGGCAAGTCCTGCACCCATAACACCAACCGTGTTTACTGTATTTACTATTGCATCAGCATTAGTATTAAAAACAGTTCCTTCAAAATATTCGATCATGTGCAGAATTTACTCCTATCATAACAAAATTTTTTTATTATTTCCAACTCGTTTTCACACAAAATATTTGCCAAGTTCATATCAGCTAAATCTCTAAAATATATTTTATCTATGTAACGAGTAGGGATGGATCCTTTTACCAAGAATTCGGAGTTGCGAAGATGTGTACTTTTTTCAACTCCAAACTTGCTTTCTGAAAGGTAGCCTGTTTCAAAAATTGGTGTCCAGTCATAATTAACAGCCTTGTCAATAGAATCAAATAATTGACAATGAGAGCTACCAGCATTGCCGTAGGATATTTTAACATTATTCCACTGTAGCATGTTTTGTGAGAAGACTAATATTACGGGACGCCTATAGTTAGCAGCATAATTTGTGGGGGTTTTAAAACGAAAATAGAATCTACAATGAGTTTTAATTATTGAGTCAGTTTTTTCAATAATTTCTTGATTTGCTCTATCTGTATAGGCATGATCGTTAGAATCTAACAAATAACGAGATTTTAATTTTTTATCTTTTATAATTTTAATAAAATTGTCAAACTCCGTCGTATGAACAAATCCTTCAAAGCCTAAAGACTTCCATAATTCTAACAATTGATCTTTTGATGATTTTTTATATGATTGATCGAAAGGTAGCGAATAATCGTGGCAATAGTTGCTAGGTATGGTTGACTTAGTACTGGTTACGGGTATTAAAAAATCATATAATGGAATATCTGTGTCGGAGGCTTTAGAATTTATTTTGGAAAAAGGCTCTTTTTTAGGTGATGCAACTGTTATACCTGTCTTTTCAATATAAAAATGCGGATCGTTTAATGTATTTTGTGTTAGTGATGAATTTTTAATTGCTTTATTGATGTTTTTATATGTGTCAATAAAATTACTATTTAAGCGTAAAATACGTTTTTTTTCAGCATTTGCCTTATCTATAGTTTGACGCCATAAAAATTCGCCATAATATCTAGAATCAGCAAGGTTATTTACTTTGCAAAAAAACTTTCTATAAACGCTGTGATTTTCAAAAAAAAGCTGTGGATCAGGAGATTTTAAGTTTCTAGATAACGATAGATTTCTTATCTCATCGTTAGTATTAAGTTTAACTTTAATTAAATCATTATCAATGGTTTCAAGAACTTTTCCCCAACCATATCTAACGTGAAAAAATGATTCACCTTTCATAAAAATGCCTACCTTTTAAAGAAAAAACTTTTACAATTCTTAAAGCCGAGTAGTTATGATTCTACAATAGAAATATTATATCATAGAATTTATGACATTTCAATAGTCAACTTGTGTAGAAAAGAATAAAATTTAGTTTATTATCAATTGCAATAGATTCAATAAGTATATTGACAAAACGACAATCTTATGGTAGTATATTTAAGGTTTGGTTAGCTGCCCAACAAAAATTAAATATGCGGGTATGGCGGAATTGGCAGACGCGTAAGATTTAGGATCTTATGTTAATTCGTGCAGGTTCGACCCCTGTTACCCGCACCAAAGAGATATAAACCGAACTTGTTCGGTTTATATCTCTTTAGAGACGTTTATTTAAATTTATTGAGGAGAAAAAGTTGCTTTATTTAATAGTTTTACTTATTATTGTTTTACTTGCACTTTCAGTATCTCTTGTGATATTTTTTAAATGCTTTTATGCAAAGAGCAGAAAACCGCTTGGTGAGAACGAGTACCGTCTGCCTCGCGGCAAAATTTACGAGCCCTATTATGACCAAATAAAAAAATGGACTGACGATATGCGTTCTGCGGAGCATAAGAAGGTGTCTATAACATCTTATGACGGTCTTAAGCTTGTGGGAAAGTACTATGAGAATAAGAAGGGTGCGCCGATTGAGATAATGTTTCACGGATACAGAAGCACCGATGAGCACGATCTCTGTGGCGGTGTGTATAGATGCAAAAGGCTCGGGTTTAATACGCTTATCGTTGAGCAAAGAGCTTGCGGAAATAGCGAGGGCCACGTTATAACCTTTGGAGCAAAAGAGAGCCGCGACTGTCTTTCTTGGATAGATTTTGCGATAAATAATATTGATAAGAACGCGAAAATTATAATTACGGGTATCTCTATGGGTGCGGCAACCGTTATGACGGCGGCATCGATGGACTTGCCCCAAAACGTAGTCGGTGTTCTTGCCGATTGCGGATATACCTCAACAAAGGATATTATCAAAGAGGTGATGCGTGGAATGAAGCTGCCCGCAGCTCTTCTTTATCCCTTTGCCCGTCTCGGTGCGATTCTTTTCGGGGGATTTGATCCCGACAAGCTCTCACCAAAGAAATCAATGGCAAAGTGTGAGCTGCCGATAATCTTCTTTCACGGAGATACCGACGAGTACGTTCCCGCATATATGAGCGAGGAAAATTACAATGCTTGCACATCAAAAAACAAGCGTCTCGTCATAACAAAGGGAGCGGGACACGGTCTTTGCTTTATGGTCGATATGGACGGATATTTCTTTGAGGCTGAGAGATTTTTCAAAGAACTTATATAATGAAAACGGCAAGGCGTAACGCCTTGCCGTTTTTTTAATCGTTAAAGATATTGAGCTGTGTGGAAACTTTTTTAGAATCGTTATAAGCTATGCCGAGATGCTCGTAAGCAAGTCTTGTGACGCATCTTCCGCGAGGTGTGCGGCTGAGATAGCCAATCTGCATAAGATAGGGCTCGTAAACGTCCTCAAGCGTTATTGCTTCCTCACCAACGGTAGCCGCAAGAGTGTCAAGACCGACAGGGCCACCGTCATAGAATTTTATAATGGTTTCAAGCATTCTGCGGTCGGTGTTGTCAAGACCGAGGTCATCTATTTCAAGCTTGCCGAGTGCAAATTTTGCAATTTCGGTGTCTATTGCCGCTTTGCCCTTGACCTGAGCATAGTCTCTCACACGTTTTAAGAGTCGGTTTGCGATACGTGGGGTGCCGCGTGAGCGAGACGCTATCTCGTGAGCACCGTCCTCGGTAATATCGTATCCGAGTATTCCCGCACTTCGTTTAACGATAACAGAAAGCTCCTCGGGAGTGTAAAGTTCGAGCTTGAGCACCACTCCGAATCTATCGCGAAGAGGGGTGGAGAGCTGTCCTGCACGTGTCGTAGCACCTATAAGAGTGAACTTCGGCAGGTCGATTCTGATGCTTCGTGCCGCAGGTCCTTTGCCTATGATAATATCAAGTGCACCGTCTTCCATAGCGGGGTAGAGGATTTCCTCAACCGCACGCGACATACGGTGTATCTCGTCGATAAATAGCACGTCACCTTCCGAAAGATTTGTAAGAAGAGCTGCAAGGTCGCCTTGCTTTTCAATTGCAGGTCCAGAGGTAACCCTTATATTTACCCCCATTTCAGCGGCAATAATGTTTGAAAGCGTTGTCTTACCAAGTCCGGGAGGACCGTAGAGAAGCACGTGATCAAGGCTCTCTCCACGCATTTTTGCGGCGTCAATGCAGACCTTGAGGTTTTCCTTTGCCTTTTCCTGACCGATATATTCGTCAAGATTTTTAGGACGCAGGGATTGCTCAGCCTCGTTGTCGTCGCGAATGTATGAGGTTGACATAATGCGATTTTCAAAGTCTAATTCTTCGCCGTTTGTAAATTCAGTTTCAAAATTCATAAAGAATCTCCTTTCGCATTATTTCATAAGCTTTTTGAGTGCAAGACGTATAATATCGTCAAGCTCAAGAGAAGCAGTGTCAATAGTTGCGAGTACCTTTGCCGCCTCGCTTCTCGAATAACCGAGAACGGTAAGAGCGTCCTGTGCGTCGGAGAGCTTGCCCGATTTGTCAGGAACACCCGATAGGTCAGCACCTATAGCTACAGACGCGTCATCAGAGGCAGTAATGCCGTCAGCTTTGAGCTTATCCTTGAGCTCGAGTATGATTCTTGCGGCTGACTTAGGTCCTATGCCCGATGCTTGCGAGATTGCCTTTTTGTCCTCAGTGCAAATTGCAAGGGCAAGCTTTTCGGGTGTTAGGGTAGAGAGGATAGAGATAGCCGCTTTCGGTCCAACTCCCGAAACGGTTATTAAAAGCTTGAATGCCGAAAGCTCCTCTTCGCTTGAAAAGCCGAAGAGCTCTGTTCCGTCCTCGCGTACCGCCATATAGGTATAAAGCTTTACGTCGCCCGTGTTTTCTTTGCCTGAGAGGCGGAAAAAGGTCGATTTTGAAATAGTCATTTTAAAGCCGACTCCGCCTGCATCTATAACTGCAAACGAGCCGTCAAGCTTTGCAAGCTTGCCGCTTATATAGTAAAACATTAAGTTCTCCTTTTAGTCGTTATTTTGGTTTTCCAGAGAGGAAGAAGACTCATCATAGGCTTCAATGCAAACTTCCTTTTGCTCGGGCTCAAGGTCTTCAAGCTCAAATAGTACGTCCTCTGCGGGAGTAATTTCGATTCCGTTAGTACGTCGCTTTTTAGCTATAAGGAAATCAAGAACACAAATAGCGATAAAAGCTACAATGCCAACCGAGCTGATAACGATACCGAGATATACGGGCGTCGGGCGGTAGCTCATTTGAAGCGTATGCTCGCCTGCAGAGTCAATGTCAAATGCTATAAGAGCACCAAGCGTTTCTCTGTATTCTATCTCCTCACCGTCAAGATATATCTTCCAACCTTCGTCGTAGGGAATGGTGGTGAGAATCATTTGAGAATTCTTCTCGGTCTTGATAGTACCCTCAAGGTTATCGTCGGTAAAGCCTTCGTTTACTACGAATTGAGGAGTGTCAGAAAGCTTCGTAAATACCGTTTCAAACGCCGATTTATCAAGGTAGTAGAAGTAATTGTCGGTCTCCTTAACGTAAAGATCGTTGTACTGATTGTCAAGTGTAATCTTGATAGTTACAGACTGTCCCGGGCTAAACATTCCAAGAGAAACGAGTCGCTCGGTTTCGTTGCCGAGAATCTTTCCTCTTGAAGCACTGTTTGCCGTGATAATGCACTCGCGTGCATATCCTGTCGGGAGATGAATGAATATCTCGTCGTCGGTAGGAGCGTTAAAGGTGAAGGTAAGATAAGCATCGTCACCGTCAGCAACCTTCGTGTATCTTATATGTCCTGCCGAATTACCCTCGTTAAGGTTTTGTGTGGTTTCGTCAATAACCTTAATTGGAACGAAAATATCCTCAGCATCTTCTCCAAGCATTACGTCAAGAAGAAAATTGAGTCTGTCAAAGTGGCTTACGTCGTCTTCCATATTAAAAGTATCAACAGCCTTATCTACACCGTAAGCAATTGAGAGAGCATAATCGTTTTGGTAAGCTACCGCATTTTCGGTGCGAAGCACGATAGGATAATACTTATCGAGGTATATAGAGGAATTGGGAGCAATAATATACTTTATTCCAAGCAGAGAATCGCTCACGGGATTTCCGCCGAGGTACTTTGACCAGTGGGATTTTGAAGAATAACCCATTTGGTGTAAGAATTTAATTGTCGAGGCGTTTAGGGTAGAGGTCGAATTTGACAGACCTCTGATGCCGAGTGCCATATTGTCGTTTATCTTTCTGTGCTTAGTCTTTTCAACACGGTAGAAAGATGAGTCGTGTTCGTTCACCTTCTCAACGATAGGTCTCATCTCTGTGAGGAAATCGTTATATCCGTCGTAGCCCGAATAGGTAACGTCCTTATGATGTTGAACTACACAGGCAAGGCTTGAACAGAAAAGCTCTATACAAACGAGTGCGGCAATAGCACAGCACACGTTCTCACGCTTAAATGCACTCTTAAGCTTGACCACAAGGCAGAGAAGTGCGACAAAAGCTACCGTAGCCAAAATACCGAGCCACACTGTTTCAAGCGTCAAAAGCTTTGAGTTCGACTCAACGTAGCTTTTAAAGCCGTCAAGCTTGCCAACAACTGCGGTGAAGAGAACTATGACAGCTCCTACGCCGAGCAAAAACTTTTCGCCGACCTTACGTATATTTCCAAAGCCCTTGTACGCAAGGACCAAGAGGAAGAAAACAAGCATAAAACTCTGGCGGTAATTGAGCCAGTTAGGACGCTGAAAGCCGTGCCAAATGAGGTCAAGAGGACGGATAATAAAGCTCAGCGAGAAGAAAAGAATAAATAAAAGAGACGCAATTTTTTCTCTCGAAGATATTTTCTTTGCTACGAAATATACGGGAACAAGTATGAGCATAAGTGTGCCCGCATAGACGTAGGGGAGTCCCTCGGGTCGAACCGTGTCATAAGAGCCCGGAAGGAATTTCGTCAGATAATCAAGAATCTCGAAATTCTCTTTGAACGCCCAGTTGGGATTTGAAAACTCGTTCTTACCAAATTTGAGCGAGTAGTATGCCGAAAGGATAACGACGGCACTTATAGCAACAGCTATTGCCGAGAAAATTCCTATACGGATAAATGAACGCAGAAAATGTCGGTTCTCGCCTCTTGGATTGTTTTTACCGTCACCTGTTGCGTAATAGTAATAAAAGAAATACACTGCAACCCAGATGCAGAGCATATAGCCGATATAGAAGTTACTGATAATTCCTATCGCAAGTGAAATAATAAAGAGCTTGTACTTGCCGAATTTAATTATTCCTTCAATTCCGTAGGTAATAAGGGGTAAACAAATAAGGGCATCGATCCACATTATATTGTTTTGGTAAACTACAGCATAGGCACAAAGCGCATACATTACCGAAAAGGCAACGATTATAAACTTGTTACGGTACTTTGAGTTTTTGTGAAGATAGAACCCGAAGCTAAGTCCGCAAAGTCCCGTTTTGAGAAGAATGATAACAAGCAGAGCCTCGAGCATTCTCTTTGTCGGGAAAAGTGCAACGAGATAGGAGAGAGGGGAAGCAAGATAGTATGCAAAAATCCCCATAAACTCGCCACCGAGTGCACGCGAAAAGGAGTAAAGAAGACTCGCGTCGCCTCGAAGATAATTCCTGAATGCCTCAAAGAAGTAGACGTACTGACCGTTGAGGTCGAGAACGAGCACTGAGCGTTCACCGAAGGGATGTATCTCCATCGCTATATAAACGATATACATTATGATAGCGGGTATCAAAAAAGAAAATAAGAGATAAGAGCCCTCTTTCGAAGAAAATTTTTTGGAGAGTTTTTTTAGTGTAGCAAAAAAGCTATTAGTTTTATTGTTATTCTTTTGAAGAACTGTATTTTCCTGTTGAATTTCGTTATTCATTATAAACTACCTTTTACGTTTGAGAATTAGGTTCAACGTTCTCCGTTGATATTATCTTTTTTGTTGCTTTTTCGAGCTTAAGACGGTCTATATTCATGTCTCTTGAGCAGCTAAGGCACACAACACGCATCTCACTTCCCACGCGAAGCACCCGGAAAAGCTTGTTGCCGCAGGGGTGGGGCTTTTTTAGCTCAAGCACGTCACCGACGTTGAATTTTATTATCTGCATAACTACCTCTTATAAGAAGATTATATACCATTTAATTTTAACATATTTAGTATGATTTGTAAACAGCTATTTTAAATTTAATATGAAGAAAAAAGAGTCGCCTGGGCGACTCTTTTCTTAAATTTATTTTTTCTTTGATTTCGGGTCCTGATAGAGAACAACCGAGGTGAAATGTATATTTTTATGACCGAGGTAGTAGGCAATCGCTGTCGTAATTATCGAAGGAATGATAATAACAAAATAGGTCCACCACTTGTCTGCGATGTCAATTTGTGTGATAAGCCCAAGATACATACCCTCAAATACTACACGGTAAAGCACGGTTATTGCACCGAGAGCCTTGCCAGCACCCGTTGCACCGAGCACAGCAAGAAGAGCTGTGAGGGAGCAGAGAATTGCATTGAGAAAGTTTAGAGAGTTGGCAATAAGGGCAAGCACAATACCCGTGAGGGGCTTGTAGTCCTTTTTGCCCACGTCGACCGAAACCTTGTCCTGTGCCCCTATATCCCAAACAAGAACGTATAAAAGGAAAAGATAAAATAGTACCGAGAAAACACTTACGATAATAGTCAAGGTCTTGTTTTCGGTCGCTATCGTTGACATAGCAAGAGAAGTGCCGAACAAGGAAATTGCAAACTGATATAAAAACATTTTAACGATACTGTATCCGTATCTATTGAAAAATACTTTCATAATCCCCCCGAAGATAAGGTCGTTTCTACCCTAATTATATATTACAAAATAAGATTTTTCAAGATTTGTGTATGAAAGTTTACATTTTATCCACTAAATTATAAAAATATGTTATATAATATTATTAGAATTCTGAAAAAGGGGTGACTATCTTGGCATATTCTTTTGACATAAAAACATTTCCTCCACTCGTCAGGGAGTTTGCTTCTTATAAGTCGGCAATACAGGACCAGTCGGAAAAGACAGTCTCGGAATATCTCCTCGACCTTCGTACCTTTTTTAGATTTCTTCTTGCAAGAGACGGAAGGATAAGTGTTGATTCAAAGGAATTTGAAGAAATAGATATTCGTTCTGTCGATCTCGAGTACATAAGAAATATAACGGCAGAGGATATATACGAATTTTTACTTTACGCTGACAGCGAGCGAGGTAATCAGGCGTCTGCCCGTTCACGCAAGCTTTCGGCTATAAAGGGCTTTTTTAAGTATCTTACAGTAAAGAGAATGATGCTTGAGGAAAACCCCGCCGCAAACATCGAGTCACCGAAGAAAGCAAAAGCTCTCCCTAAATATTTGACACTTGAAGAAAGCCTTGACCTTCTTGCGGCAATAAGGAACGATAAGGATTCGGACAACCGTGTCAGAGACTACGCAATAGTTACGCTCTTTCTAAACTGCGGAATGCGAGTTTCCGAGCTTGTTGGAATAGACATCAACGATGTTGACAGATTCTTGCGTTCGCTTACTGTCACAGGAAAGGGAAATAAGCAGAGAATTATTTATCTTAACGATGCTTGCCGCATAGCTCTTGGCGATTATATGACCGAGAGGCTTGAGGGGAAATACAAAAAGGCTGATACGAGGGCTCTCTTTTTGAGCTCAAGGTCGCAGAGGATAAGCGTCAAAACAGTTCAGTGGATGGTATACAAATATCTCGATATGGCAGGACTCGAATCAAAGCACTACTCGGTGCATAAGCTTCGCCATACTGCCGCAACTCTTATGTATCAGACGGGCAACGTTGACGTGCGAGTACTTAAGGATATACTTGGACACGAGCAGCTAAACACAACACAGATATATACACACGTCAGCAACAGAAGCATGGAAGAGGCAATGGCTCAAAACCCGCTTGCCACCCAAAAGCCTACTGACGATGAAGAATAAAAAGCAGGTCGGTTTATCCGACCTGCTTTTTTAGAATACGGTTTCAACGAGCTTTGTGCTTGATTTTGGAGAATATCTCCACGAGTCAAGGTGAGGAGTGTTCTTTACGTCAATAAAGTATCTCAGCTCCTTTGCAGGAGGCTCACCCTTATATGAATCGATAAGCACGAGCTTTATCTTCATTCTTTCGGGAATTATGCTCTTTATGTAAACGGCAGCGTACTGACCAATGCTTGCCATAAGCTTTTCGCGACTTCCTTCGCGAATTTCTGCAAGTCCCGCAAGATTTGGGGCAAGCTCTACGAACACTCCGTAATCCTCAACGCTACGGATTATCCCCGCAACCGTCTGTCCCGCTTCAAACAAGGCTGCGTTTTCTTCCCATGAGCCGAGAAGCTCTCGCATACTTACAAATATCCTTCCGCTGTCAGCTTCCTTTATTTTAACGACCGTATATACGTACTCGCCTACACTAAGGCGGTCGGACGGATGAGAAATGCGGGAAACAGAGATGCAGTCGACTGAGCAAAGAGAGATTATTCCGCATCCGATGTCAACGAATGCCCCGAAATTTTCAAGGTGGCTGATTCTTGCTCTTATAACGTCACCTGGTGTGAGCTTGTCGATATATTCCCGCATACATTCAATTTGTGCGGCACGGCGTGAAAGGTAAACTACGGGCTTTGTGCCCGAGTAATCGATAGATACTACCTTGAAGCAGACGGGCTTTCCTACCCTTGTAATTACTGCAATGTCCTTGATTTTTGCTCCGTCAGGTGAATAAAGTGTTTCTTCTCGCTCAATTATGCCCTCGACGCCCCAAAGGTCAACGTGAAGACGCATTTTGTTGTCGCATAGAAGAACGGTCGATTCAAGGATTTTCCCCTCATTCATCGCACGTTCAAGACCTAAAAGGGAAGAGACGTATTCTCTGTTTTCAGGTGTGCTTATAAGTAGTCCTTCTGGAAGATAGCTGTTTTTCATTTGCATTATACCTCTTTTCTTTTTTATTAAAGAGTATGAAGTACAAAACGGATATATTACACACAAGTAAAACAAAAAATGATTTTGAGATGGAGAAATAGGGGCAAAAACACGAGATTTTGCGAGAAAACGAGAGATTATTATAAGATAAATTAAAATTTTCGACTTTTTTTCAAAAAACTATTGACAAAGATAAAATAGGGTGATATAATATGCGAGCATGAAAAAATATCTTTAATTTTTTGGAGGAAATAACTATGTCAACTTACATGGCAAAAGCAGAGACAGTTGAACGCAAGTGGTATGTTATTGATGCAGCAGGCAAGCCTATGGGTAAGACCGCAGTTGCAGCAGCAAACATCCTTCGCGGCAAGCACCGTCCTGAATTCACACCCCACGTTGACTGCGGCGAGTACGTTATCATCATTAACGCTAAGGACGCAGTTCTCACAGGTAACAAGATGACTCAGAAGTACTACCGCCGTCACTCCGGTTATATCGGTGGACTTAAGGAAGTACAGTACAAGACACTTATGGCTACAAAGCCCGAGCTTGCAATGGAGCTCGCAGTTAAGGGAATGCTTCCCCACAACACACTCGGTGCAAAGTCTTTCTCAAGACTTAAGGTTTATGCAGGTGCCGAGCATGGTCAGGCAGCACAGAAGCCCGAGACCTACGAAATATAATTAAGGGAGGTAAATACTGATGTACACAAGCGCAAAGCCTTATTTTTATGGCACAGGTAGAAGAAAGAAATCTGTTGCAAGAGTACGTATAGTACCCGGCACAGGTGTTATCACTGTAAACAAGAAGGATATTGACGAGTACTTTGGTCTTGAGACTCTTAAGCTCATCATCAACCAGCCCTTCGAAACAACCGGCACTGTTGGTAAGTTCGATATCATCGCTAACGTAAACGGCGGTGGACTTTCCGGACAGGCAGGTGCTATCCGTCACGGACTCTCCCGTGCACTCGTACAGGCTGACGAGACATTCAAGCCCGCCCTCAAGGCAGCTGGATTCCTTACTCGTGACCCTCGTATGAAGGAAAGAAAGAAATACGGACTCAAGGGTGCACGTCGTGCTCCTCAGTTCTCGAAGAGATAATCACCTTCGATATGAAAAACCTCGAAAACACTTTGTTTTTGGGGTTTTTCTTTTTATTTATTTCGTCTAAATTTGTGCAATTTCGGGACTGTAATACACACACAAGTCACACGTAAAACACA
>JAFVSI010000057.1 GCA_017503865.1 Clostridia bacterium
CTATAGATATTTACTATTTCAATAGTGGTAGGGCAATTACCGCAAGTGGCGTTTTTTTCGACGAGCCTATAGGCTTCAGCGTGTGGAATGCCCCAAGGGGGCTATCGCAAGCCACCAGCACGGCTGGTGGTCATGACTTTTTAAGGAAAGGGGGGAGAAGAGTGCCAAGCAGTGAAAAGAGACTTGAGGAGCTTTTAGAGAGAGCAAACGAGTTGCCGACGTGTCCGGGTGTATATATAATGAAAGACAAGCACGGCAAGGTCATTTACGTAGGAAAATCGAGAAAGCTCAAAAACAGAGTGTCACAATATTTTCAGAACAGCCGAAAAAATTATAAGACAGAGCGAATGGTAAGAGCTGCCGAGGATTTTGAATATATCGTATGCTCGACCGAGATAGAGGCACTCACTCTTGAGAACACCCTCATTAAGCAGTATACCCCAAAATACAATATAAGGCTAAAGGACGCGAAATCCTATCCCTATATAAAAGTGACGAACGAGGCATATCCCCGTATAGTTTACACAAGAACGAGACTTAACGATAAGGCAAAGTATTACGGTCCCTTTACGGGCACGTCTACTGTTTTTTCGGTAATAAACATACTTCAAAAAACACTCGGAATTCCGTCCTGTAAGAGACAGTTCCCGAGGGATATAGGCAAGGGAAGACCTTGCGTGTACTACCAGATAGGTCAGTGCGTTGGCGTTTGCACGGGAAAGGTCGAAAAGGCGGACTATGACGAGCTTATCCGCTGTGCGTGTGATATTCTAAAGGGGAACACCGCCGAGGCTCGACACACGCTTGAAGAGAAAATGATGGCGTATGCCGACGAGGAGAGATTCGAGGCGGCGGCAAGGTGCAGAGATACTCTTAGAGCCCTTGAAAGACTTTCCGAAAAGCAGCATATGGTCGCGTCTCCCGATGCCGAGCAGGATATTTTCGGATTTTACAGCGACGATGCGTGTAGCTGCGTTTCGGTTATGTACGTTCGTGAGGGAGCTGTCACCGACAAGCGTGACTTCGTTTTCGGTGCAGACCAGATAGTCGACGGTGAGGCTCTTTCGGCATTCCTCGTTGAGCATTATAAGATGCGGGATTGTATACCGAAGAATATCATAATCTCATTCGAGCTTGACGAGGCGGATATTTTGGCACTTAGCGAGTATTTTTCCTCTATTGCGGGAAGAAAGATAAATATAAGACGCCCCGAGAGGGGAGACCTTCACAAGCTCTGCGAGACGGTGAGCGAAAACGCTGCAGAGAAGGCGAGAAGATACAAGGAAGAGGGCAAAAAGGACGACACTGCCCTTGTTCGCCTTGCGTCCCTTCTTGAACTTGAGGTACTGCCCGAGAGAATTGAGGCATACGATATTTCAAACGTCGGGGCTGACAACAAGAGTGCGGGAATGGTAGTTATGAAGAACGGCAAGATGAGCCGCTCGGATTACAGATCCTTTAATATAAAAACGGTAGAGGGCATAGATGATTATTCGTGTATGCGTGAGGCAATAGAGCGTAGAATAACCCACTTGCTTAGCGACGAGTCGGGCTCGTTTTCGGAGTATCCCGACCTATTGCTAATTGACGGCGGACGCACTCACGTCTCGGTAGTGCGGGAGGTTCTCGCAAAGAGTGGCGTGGAAATCCCCGTTTTCGGTATGGTCAAAGACGATTACCACAAAACGAGGGCACTCTGCACGGAGATCGACGAGATAAATATAGCCAAAGAAAAATCGGTCTATATGCTAATTTATAAGATACAGGAAGAGGTGCACCGCTACACCGTTTCAAAGACGATGGGTGCTAAGCGAAAGACGCTTAAACACTCCTCACTCGAAAAGATAGAGGGAATAGGGCCTACCAAAGCGGCAAAGCTTCTTTCACATTTCGGTACACTCACCGCAATAAAGTCGGCAGAGGTCGAAGAGATAGAAAAGGTCAAGGGTGTCAGCCGCCGCGATGCCGAGGCGGTCTATGATTGTTTCCACAGCGAAAAGAAATAAAACGAGGTAAGAAATGAGAATTATAACGGGAAGAGCAAAGGGAATCCGTCTTGATACACTTGCGGGCGAGGCAACGAGACCGACGGCTGAGCGAGTCAAGGAAGCGGTTTTTTCGATGCTTCAGTTTGACCTTGAGGGCAGACGCGTGCTTGACCTCTTTGCAGGCTCGGGACAAATGGGACTCGAGGCAATAAGCCGAGGGGCAAGAGAGGCGGTGCTTGTTGATAAAAACCGCGACGCAATAAGTATTGTAAAAAAGAATATTGCAAAGACAAAGTTTTCTGAGGAATGCCGCCCTTACTGTATGGACTACTCGGAGTATATAAGACGCTTTGGCGGTGAAAAATTCGATATAGTTTTCCTCGATCCCCCCTATGCCGCAGGGCTTTATGCCCCCGCACTCTCAGCACTTCTCAACGCACAAATGCTGAAGGAAACGTCGCTTATCGTTTGCGAGAGCGATAGCACGGCAATATTCGGCAAGGACGAGGCACTTGCAAGCAAATTCAGTGAGGTCAAGGTATCGAGATACAGCAAGACCGTTATCACAATTCTCACACCTGCAAAGGAAGTTTGATTATGAAAAAAAAGTACTCAATAGGCATAGTCCCCGGTAGCTTCGATCCTATTACGGTAGGACACGTTGACGTTATTCGCCGTGCGGCAGAGCTTTGCGAAAAGGTCTTTGTCGCGGTTATGATAAATGCCGAAAAGAAATATATGTTCACGCTTGATGAGCGAAGAGAGATTGCCGAGGCGGCGTGCGAAAATTTTCAAAACGTTAAGGTCATTTCGTCGGACGGAATGCTCTTTGAGCTTGCTAAAAAGCTTTCGGCAGAGGTCATAATCAAGGGTGTTAGAAACGAGAAGGACAGGGAATACGAGCTTTCTATGGCTCGTTTTAACGAGGAAAAATATCCTGCCGCAAAGACGCTTCTCCTTGACGCAGACGAGTCGCTTTCCTCTATTAGCTCAACGCTCGTGCGAGAGAAGATAGGCAAAAATGCAGGTTTTGCGGACTATATTTCACCCGCCGCACTCAAAAAAATAAATAAAATATTAGAGAACGCGAAAAACCGTTCTAAATAAAAAAACACTCCCATATATTTTACTGACAAATATATGGGAGGAATTTTTTATGACGGGACATTCAATTTACCGTGACATAGCAGAGAGAACGGGTGGGGATATATATATCGGTGTAGTTGGCCCCGTTCGCACGGGCAAGTCAACTTTTATAAAGAGATTTATGGAAGCACTCGTGCTTCCGAATATCGAGGACGCCTATTCGAAGGAGAGGGCAAGAGATGAAATGCCGCAGTCGGCGGCGGGCAAGACGGTTATGACGACCGAACCGAAATTTGTACCCGATGAGGCAGTGACTATAAATCTTGACGAAAGTGCAAGTATGCGTGTTAAGATGATAGACTGTGTGGGCTACATAGTTGACGAGGCACTCGGCACGATAGAGAACGGTCAGCCGAGAATGGTGCATACCCCCTGGCAAGAAGAGCCTATGCCTTTTCGCGAGGCAGCAGAAATGGGCACGGAGAAGGTTATTAAGGAGCATTCAACGATAGGAATGCTTATCACGACTGACGGCACTATCGGGGAAATTTCCCGTGAGAGCTACGTTGCGGCAGAGGAGAGAATAGTTGGCGAAATGAAGGAGCTCGGCAAGCCCTTTGCTATGGTCGTAAACTCAAAGGATCCGACGAACGAAGCATCGATAGAGCTTGCTACCTCTCTTGAAAAGAAGTACGGAGTGCCCGTTGCACTCGTGAGCTGCATCGACCTTGATGCAGAGGATATAAGGCATATTCTCGAGCTTGTGCTTTACGAATTTCCCGTTTCCGAGATAAAATTCAGCGTTCCAAGCTGGCTGTCCTCGCTTGGCACAGAGCATAGAATCTGTGCGTCAGTTCTTTCGTCGGTGCGTGAGTGTGCCGACAAAATACGCAAGACGGGAGACGTCAAGGACGCCCTCGCTTGCCTCTCTTTAAACGATTACGTTGAGAAATACACGGTTGAGGAGATAGACCTCGGCACAGGCTGCGCTCGCGTGTCTCTTTTGCTTGACGACTCACTCTATTATTCGATTATAGGTGAGATGACTGGATTTGAGATAGAGGACGAGGAGCAAATGATATCGCTTCTTCGCGAGCTTTCGGAGATGAAGAAAAGATACGATCGCATTTCCGAGGCACTCGATATGGCAGAGGAGAACGGTTACGGTATAGTTATGCCGAGCGTGAGTGAGCTAACTCTAAACGAGCCCGAGATCGTAAAGCAGTCGGGCGGATACGGCGTAAAGCTTAGTGCATCAGCAAGGTCAATACACATGATAAGAGCTAATATCGAGACCGAGATAAACCCCATAGTCGGCAGCGAGGCACAGTCCGAGGAGCTTGTTAAATACTTACTCCGCGAATTTGAGGAAGATCCTTCAAAGATTTGGGATTCAAACGTCTTTGGCAAGAGCCTTTACGAGCTTGTGGGCGAAGGACTTCATCAAAAGCTCGAGCATATGTCCGAGGAATCGCGTCAAAAGCTATCCGAAACCCTTGAGAGAATTATCAACGAGGGCAGCGGCGGTCTTATTTGTATTATTCTTTAAATCAATAAATTGGTGTTTATAGGGGAGTATGGGTTGGACGGTTACACGAACAATATCCTCAAACACCGTAGGGGAGGGGTTGCCCCTCCCACCGAAAATAAACACCCTACAAATCAGCTAAAGGTAGAAACCTCGATTGCATAATTTGAAATACACAGAGAAATAAAAAGCGTACAGCCGTTTGGCTGTACGCTTAAACTATTTTAGGTCATTAATTATTCAACGTCTTTTTTCTTTCCCGAAAGCATAAGGTTCGTAAGGATACCGAGAACGAGAGAGCAAGCTGTGTTTGTTATGTAGATCTTATCATTACCACCGACAGCTATTGCCATGCCACCGAGACCTGTTATGAGGATAACAGAAACGGTGAAAAGGTTGGCATTATTCTCAAGGTCAACCTTTTGAATCATCTTAAGACCGGAAACCGCAATAAAGCCGTAAAGGGTTATACAAACACCGCCCATTACGCAACCGGGTATGGAATCAAGGAATGCAACGAAAGGAGAAACGAACGAAATAACCATTGCCATAATCGCAGTAGTTACAATTGTAATTATGGATGCGTTTTTCGTAATAGCTACACAACCAACAGACTCACCGTAGGTGGTGTTGGGGCAACCTCCAAAAATTGCACCGACTATCGAACCAACGCCGTCACCGAGAAGTGTGCGGTGGAGACCGGGCTCCTCAAGAAGATCCTGCTCGATGATAGAAGAGAGGTTCTTGTGGTCTGCAAGATGCTCTGCAAATACAACGAAAGCAACGGGGAGATATGCAACTGCAACGGTTGCAAGGTAAGAAAGATTAAAATCGCCAATGCCTTCAAATGCTTTTGTGAAGGTAAACTCGGGGATGGAGATAAAGGTCTTAAATGTAACACCGTCAGCTACAAGAGCTTTAAAGGGAGCAAAATCAATTACCTTAATCGCATCGTTACCTGTCTTTATACCGATAACTGTAAAGATAAGAGCTACTGCATATCCGGCAAGGATACCGATAATGAAGGGAATGAGCTTTGCCATTCTTTTTCCGTAAACCGAGCAAAGAACGACTACAACCAAAGTAACCATAGCACAGGCGAGAGAAGCCCAAAGAGCAGGAGTCATTACAAAGTAACTCGAAACACCGTATGTTACCTTGGGAGAATAGAGGAATACGTCGTTGATTGCAGCACCTGCAAGGGCAAGACCGATAAGTGCAACTGTGGGACCGATTACGGATGCAGGCATAATTTTTGCGATCCACTTTACACCCGCAAACTTAACGATGATAGCAATAACTACGTAAACGAGACCCGCAAAAGCTGCACCGAGGATAAGACCAAGGTATCCAAGCAAAACATTGCCCATAGCACCCGCAAAGGCAGCAAGCATTGGACCGATAAATGCAAAGGATGAGCCAAGGAATACAGGACTCTTAAACTTTGTAAAAAGCTGATAAACAAGAGTACCGATTCCTGCACCGAACAAAGCTGCGGGAATGGACATACCGTTGCCAACCATCATAGGAACGGTAATCGTAGCAGCCATAATAGCGAGAAGCTGCTGGAATGCGAAGACGAGGACCTGACCGAATTTCGGTCTGTCTTTAACGTTGTAGATGAGATTCATAAGATTTTTCTCCTTCTTATTTTTTTGCCCTGCCTGTCTCTTAAATTGTCGGTGACACCTGCACGGAGTGCTGTCTTTTTATCTTCAGCATAAAAAAACCGCCCCGAAGCAAAGAAAGTTCAAGGCTCGGCAGCGAACGTGATAAATAGGGGTATTATCGAACCAAACGCTACCGCTCGGACATTTTTCTATATTTAAGTATATCACAATAAAAGCGACTTGTAAATAGCTTTTTCCTCATTTCCCGACAATAAAACTTTACAAAAATTCGGGGCAAAATATGGCATTTTTCACAACAAAATCATACATATTAAAAATAATAAAAAAATTCCTTCTCAATATGATTTTTTGTTGACAAGAAGGTCTTGTAAATGGTATAATAATACTTAATGTGGAATATTGTTTTTAAACGTATTAAAATGAAAATTACCGAGCATTTGGAGAACTGTTTAAATGAACGTAAATGATAAATATATAGCCCTTATAGCAGAAAGAAGAAAGCGACTTTTGTTCGTGATGAAATGCACGCTCGTGCTTGCGGCACTCGTTTTTCTCGTGCTGTCGGTGGCACTTATCGTAGACCTCGTCGGCTTTACAAGAAAGCTCACGGTCGAGGCGGGCGAGCCCCTGCCTTCAGCCGAGTCTGTCAGCGGCAAGGCTGATGCAAGGTATTATTATGACGAAAATAAGATAGACGTATCAAAGGTTGGAGAGTACAAAATTTCAATTGCGTACGGCAAGGACAAGTATATAAAGCTAAAGCTCAAGGTCGTTGATACAAAAGCACCCGAGGGAGCACCCAAAACGGTGTACCTTCACCACAGCTCTGCGTCGATCCCCAACGCTGAGGACTTTTTTGAGGATATATACGATGCTTCCGCTTACGAGGCAAAATTTGTAAATTCACCGAGCATTAACGGAATAGGGAATTACGATATAAAGATAAATCTTTCGGACGAGCACGGCAACGAAAGGGAATATAAGACGGTGCTGTCGGTCATAAACGATACCGAGCCGCCTCAGATATACGTTCCTCAAAAAATCGTGGGCTACTTAAACGAGGGAATTGCCTACCGCAAGGACGTTAAGGTGTGGGACAACTGCTTTGGCGTGACGCTTACTGTTGACGACAGCAAGGTCAACAAGGAAAAGGCGGGTGAGTATCTCATTTCCTATATTGCGACCGACGCGGCAGGGAACAAGGTAGAGGCACTTTCGGTGCTTATCCTTCACGATATTCACGTCACAGAGGATATGCTTAACGAAAAGATAGGCGAGATTGCACGCAATCAGGGAATGTCAAAGTCTCTTTCAAAGGAAGAGCTTTGTAAACGTATTTACGATTACGTAAACAATCCCGAGGCGAGTGCGTCGGCGGCACGTTTCCAGTACGTAGGATTTTCAAACGATACCTCGCGTACCGACTGGCGTAAAGAGGCATATCTTGCTATACAGAACGGACAGGGCGACTGCTACTCCTATTTTGCACTCTCAAAGGCATTTTTTGAGTATTTTGAGATAGAAAATATGGATATAGAAAGAAGTGCGGGACTTACGACTGACACGCATTTCTGGAATATGGTAAATATAGGCACGTCGGCAAAGCCCCGCTGGTACTTCTTTGATGCAACGAGATATGCGGGAAAATTCACCGTTGGCGGTGATAACGGCTGCCTTTTGACAGAGGCACAGCTTGAGGGGTATAAGGCAAGCTCCTCAAAGTATGACGGAGTATATTATGCTTTTGATAAGGCAAATTATCCCGCTGCTGAAACGGTCATAATTAACGATAAGTATTCTTTTAAGTAAATTGGTGCAAAATTTGAACAACCAAATGTCACAAAAACATTAAATTCTAAAAAAGGGGTGTGAGCCTTGACGCTAAATATACTTGAATATCTTGAAAATACGGCGGTACGTCTTGGCGACAAGCTTGCCTTCTCAACGGGTGAAGTCGGAATGACTTTCGGTGAGGTCCAAAAGGGGGCGGCTGCCATTGGCTCGTATATCGCAAAAAAAGGAATATACCGCGAGCCGATAGTTATATTTATGGACAAGCACCCCGCAACTGTTACGGCATTTTTCGGTGTTATCTATTCGGGCAATTTTTACGTGTGCATTGACGAAAAGATGCCCGATGCGAGAATTTCGTCTATCATCGAAAATCTCAATCCCCGTATCGCGATTGCAAACGAGAAAAATATGAAGAGAGCTGTCTTGCTTATGGGGGACGGAGAAGTCGTTTCGTATGCCGAGGTGGCTTCGTGTGAAATTGATAGAGGTGTACTTTGTAAAATCCGCGAAAAGCAGATAGATACCGACGCTATATACGTAGTTTTCACCTCGGGCTCAACGGGAGTCCCGAAGGGAGTGGTGGCTTGTCACCGCTCGGTAATAGATTATACCGAGCATTTATGCGAGGCACTCGGCTTTTCCGAAGAGACGGTTTTTGCAAACCAAACGCCGCTTTACTTTGATGCACCCCTCAAGGAGATAATGCCTACACTAAAGTTTGGTGCAACAACGTATTTTGTGCCTAAGGTTTGCTTCTCATTTCCGGTAAAGCTGATCGAATATCTTAACAAATACAAGATAAACACCGTGTGCTGGGTAGTTTCGGCTTTTGTTCAAGTCTCGTCGCTCGGCGCACTTGAAAAATTTAAGCCCGAGTACCTCAAAAAGATTGCTTTTGGCAGCGAGGTATTTCCGTACAAGCAGTACAAGATATGGCGAGAGGCACTTCCCGAGGCGGAGTTCTTTAACCTCTACGGGCCTACCGAGGCTACGGGAATGTCTTGCTATTGGAAAGCGGAGCGAGAGATAGAAGAGGGCGAGCCTATACCAATTGGAAGACCGTTTAAAAATACCCGAGTCAAGCTCCTTGACGAAAACGGAAGCGAGGCGGAGGAGGGTGAGATTTGCATTGGCGGTACCTGTCTTACTATGGGATATTACAATGCCCATGAGAAGACTTCGGAGGTCTTTGTGCAAGACCCGACCAATAAGGCGTACCCCGAGCTTCTTTACCGCACGGGAGATATTGGAAGATACAATGAGCGAGGCGAGCTTGTTTTCGTCTGTCGTCGCGACTCTCAGATAAAGCACATGGGACACCGCATTGAGCTTGGCGAGATAGATTCTGCGGCTATGAAGCACGCATCTGTCAGCCGCTCGGTTTGCCTATATGACGCAGAAGAGAAGAGAATACTTCTTTTCTATACGGGCGAGTGCGAAGAAAAAGAGCTTGTGGCGTTTATCAGCAAACTCCTGCCGAGATATATGCTCCCTGCCATCACCAAAAAGCTTGTCACAATGCCGCTTACTGATAACGGCAAGATTGACAGAAGAGGGCTTATAAATTCAGTTAAATAATATTTTAAAGAGGAATAAAAATGGAAGAATTACTTGAGATACTTGGCGAGCTCCACCCTGACGTGGACTTTGAGACAACTGACGGACTAATTGACGACGGAATACTTGACTCGCTCGATATGGTAACGCTTATCACCGAGATAAACGAACGTCTTGACGTCTCTATCCCCCCCGAGGAGATAATTCCCGAAAACTTCAATTCGGCAGATGCACTCTGGGCTCTTATAGAGAAGCTTGACGAGATTTAAGTCTATAAATTACCCCTGCGGGGGAGAACCTTCGGTTTGCAAAAGTTGAAATAAGAACAATAATATAAAAAGAGGCTAAAATGCTTTTTACATCTTATGAGTTTGTAGCCTTTATATGTCTTGCGTTTCTTCTATACTACCTTGTGCCGAAAAAGGCTCAATGGGCACTGCTCCTTTTGGCGAGCTACGGCTTCTATGCCTTTTCGGGACTTTCAAATCTTATCTTCATTGTCTCTACAACACTCGTTACTTGGGGTGTTGGACTTTGGGTGTCGAAAATAAGACGTGCGTCCGAGAGCTATCTTGCAATTCACAAAGAGGACTTGACCAAAGAAGAAAAGAAGGCATATAAGGCAAAAGAAAAGAAAAAGAGTTTTTCGGTGCTTTGCCTCGGCCTTGCGGTAGGCTTCGGTATCCTTGCCGTTATCAAGTACACAGGCTTTGCACTTTCTAATGTAAACTCTATCCTCGGCACGTTTGGAGTTGAACAGAAGCTTTCAATTCCCGACTTCATTTTGCCGCTTGGAATATCATTTTATATATTTCAGTCGATGGGCTACCTCATTGACGTATACCGAGGCAGAGCAGAGGCAGAGAAGAATATCGCAAAATTCGCACTCTTCGTCTCCTTCTTCCCACAGCTTATTCAAGGTCCTATATCGAGACATAGCGACCTTGCTCCACAACTTTACGGGGAGCATAGCTTTAACGGCTCGGCATTTTTCTCGGGACTTCAGCGAATGGCTTGGGGATATTTCAAAAAGCTCGTTATTGCCGACCGTATCCTTGTAGGAATGAAAACTATACTCGGTGACACGGCAGAGTACAGGGGTGCTTGGGCACTTCTTCTTATCCTTGCGTATTCCGTTGAGATTTATGCCGATTTCACGGGCGGAATAGATATAACTATCGGTATTGCCGAGTGTTTTGGAATAAAGTTAAAGGAAAACTTCAATCACCCGTTTACCTCAAAGTCAACTAAGGAATATTGGAACAGATGGCATATCACAATGGGCTCGTGGTTTACCGACTACATATTCTATCCCTTGTCGGTCTGCCGTCCTATGCAGTCAATATCAAAGAAGAGCCGAAAGCTCTTTGGAAATGCCATAGGAAAACGAATTCCCGTATATATAGCTACCATTGTAACTTGGTTTTTGACGGGACTCTGGCACGGTGCCGCTTGGAATTTTATAGTCTGGGGACTCTTAAACTGCCTTGTGATACTCGTGTCGCAGGAGCTTGAGCCGCTTTACCAAAAATTCAGAAAGGCATTTCCACGCCTCTCTTCCTCAAAGCCATACGGAGCTTTTATGGCGGCAAGAACCTTTCTTTTGATGGGCTTTATCCGCTCGCTCGATTGCTACCGAGACGTGCCCACAACGTTCAGTATGTGGCTTTCAGTCTTTACCGTAGGCAATTACGGCGAGCTTTTCTCGGGCAAAATGGCAGAGGTGGGATTTGATGCGGCAAACGTCATCATAATCGTCTTGGCTACGGCAACCGTTTGTCTTGTAAACGCCCTTCTTGTAAAGAAGGGGTGCGACCTAAGACAATCTCTTGCGGACAAGCCCTTCCTTTCCTACTCACTTTTTGCACTCGTTATTGTGGCGATAATTATTTTCGGTGCTTACGGTGCAGGGTATGACGCGTCCGACTTTATCTACGGACAATTTTAAACGTACGGTGTTTTTATAATGAAGAAAAAAATTATTGCAGCGGTGTGTGCCGTTCTTTTGGCGGCTGTTTTGCTTTTTGCGACACATCTGCTCGTTATGCCAAAGTACATAGAAAATCCCGAGGGACGCCTTGTTGGCGAGTATTACTCGCAGGCGGGAGACAATGACGTTCTGTTTCTCGGTGACTGCGAGGTCTATGAGAGCTTCGTGCCCGCAGTCCTTTGGGAGAAATACGGCATTTCCTCATACGTCAGAGGAAGCTCACAGCAGCTTATCTGGCAGTCCTACTATCTGCTTGAGGAAATGATGGAAAAGGAGACGCCGAAGGCGGTCGTTTTCAACGTCTATGCTATGAAATACGGCGAGCCGCAAAACGAGGCGTATAACAGAATGACGCTTGACGGAATGAAGTGGTCATCTTCAAAGGTCGGGGCAATAAATGCCTCAATGACCGAGGACGAGAGCCTTGTAGATTACGTCTTTCCCATTTTGCGTTTCCATTCAAGAATTAGTCAGCTCACGGCGGACGATTTTAAATATTTCCTCGGTGCTCCCGAGGTGTCGGATAGCGGCTACCTTATGCAAACGGCAGTCCGCCCTATGACTACCACCCGAACGGGTGACGACCTTTTCGATTACAATTTGCCCTCGGTATCCTTCGAGTATCTCGACAAAATGCGAGAGCTTTGTGAAAAGAAGGGAGCGGAGCTTATACTTATAAAAGCTCCCACAAATCACTGGAAATTCTGGTGGTATGATGAGTGGGACAAGCAAATTTCAGACTATGCTGACGAGAGTGGGCTCGACTATATCAATTTCATACCTCTGTGCGAGGAGATAGGCATTGATTGGTCGCAAGACACATACGACGAGGGAATGCACCTCAACGTCTCGGGGGCTGAAAAGCTTACCGACTATTTCGGGAAGATGCTCTCGGAAAAATATGCCGTTCCCGACAGACGGGGAGAGAGTGAGCTTTCTTCTGCTTGGCAGACGAGGGTAGACAAATATTATGAAAGAAAAAACACAGAGAAATAAAATCTATTGATTGGGGGATAATAGATAATGAAAAAAATTTTAGCACTTTGCATAGCACTTCTGCTGATTTTTGCTGTGGTAGGCTGTGGTGATGAGACACCTAAGGGTGATGATGTTTTGAAATTAAACTTTTACGTAATGTACAAAGGGGAACAGGTCAAGGTTGGTGTGGAAGCAAAGGATATAATTCCTAAGCTCGGTGAATATAAGAGTGAGGACGGCGAGGCTTGCGGTACTAACGAAAAGGACGTTATATACACCCTTTCGGGCATCGAGATAGAGACTCACGTAAGCGGTGAAAGTGAGATAATAAGACAGATAAAGATAATTGACGACTCACAGACAACGGTGGAGGGAATTACCATCGGCTCGACGAGAGACGAGGTCATTGCGGCTTACGGAAAGGTATATACAGAGGGCTCTTCGGGAGCTATTCGATATGAGGGCGATGCCTCAGCTATCGAATTCCATTTCGGTTCGTCGGGCAACGTTTCCAACATTTATATAAAGAGAAGATAGTCGAAAACCTAAAATTAGCACTGTTCACAAATAATTAACAAAAATAATTTGAATAAACCCTTGACAAAAGGCATTGAAAGTGGTAAATTTTATACTGTAGTTAGCACTTAAACAAAAAGAGTGCTAAAAACGAGTTAAAAAATCATTTTCAAGTGCCTTTTGTTTTATTTTTGGCAACTTGGAAAGGAAAGGCGGTAGCAAAGGGTGTTTTATGAGGAACTCAGCGAAAGAAAAAAGACGATACTTAAAGCCGTAGTTGAAGCACACATAGAGGGTGGCGAGCCCGTTGGCTCGAAATACGTTGTGCAAAACGGGCTTCTTACTTGCTCATCGGCAACTATACGCAACGAGATGGCAGAGCTTGAGCAGATGGGCTACCTTGAACAGCCTCACACTTCGGCAGGTAGAGTGCCAAGTGAGCTTGGATACCGCTTTTACGTCGATATGCTGGTAAACCAGTACGACACGGTCACAAAAGAGGTGGCACAGGTAAATCATCTCCTCAAGTCAAAAATGGGCGAGATAGACCAGATACTTGAGACGGCATCGCGTCTTGCGTCAAAGCTGACGAACTACACGGGAATTGCGATAAAGCCGAAGGCGTCCTCGATTACGATGTCACGTTACGAGGTCATTTGGTTTGACGAAAACAATTTCGTAATCGTAATGATAACCTCACACGGAAACGTAAAGACCAAGAAGGTAAAAACAGCTGAGAGCATTACACAGGAGTCAGTTGAGCGACTTGCGGCACTTCTTAACGCACACCTTTGCGGTATATCTGCCGACAAGATAAATCTTCCGCTTATCGTCGAGCTTGAAAAGGCTATGGGAAGCGACGGATTTATGATAAACGCGGCAGTCAAGTGCATCTATGACGTTATGAGTGAGATAGACGGCGGTGAGCTTCGCTATTCGGGTATAAACAATCTTCTCAATTACCCCGAATATTCCGACACAAGACAGCTCGGTGAGCTGCTTGGAACTCTCGAGGAGCAAAGCCAGATACTCGACCTCGTATCAGATGCCGACAGCGACAACGTAAACGTTCTCATCGGTTCCGAAAGCTCGGTCAAGGTAATGAATAATTCCTCGCTCGTATTCAAGCCTATCAAGAAGAACGGAAGAACGGTCGGTGTTATCGGAGTTCTTGGACCGCTTCGAATGGACTACAAGAACGTGCTTCGTACTATTGATGAGATAGGTGGCAGCGTTGCCGATATGATAGGCGACGACAGAAAGCTCGACGGCAAGGTAAAGGAAGGAGATAATGATGGCGGAAAATAATGAAAACAAGATAGACGTCCCCGAGGAAGCAGACGTACCCGAGACAAAAGAGCCTACAGAAGAGAACGTGGGCGACGGTGAGGAAAAGGCTTCTAAGGCAGACAAAAAGAAGACCAAAAAGCTCGAAGAGGAGCTTCAGAAAAAAGAAACGGAGCTTAGCGAGGCAAACGACAAATATACGCGTCTTTTTGCCGAGTATGAGAATTTCCGCAAGAGAACGGCAAAGGAAAAAGAGGGAATATATGCCGATGCATATCTCGACGCTCTCTCGCAAATCCTTCCCGTGCTTGATAATCTCGAACGTGCCGCAGCATTTGAGAACGCCGATGCGGAGTCGCTTAAAAAGGGACTTGAGCTGACACTCAAGAGCTTTGCCGACACACTCGATAAGATGGGAGTCAAGGAAATAGAGGCTCTCGGCAAGACCTTTGACCCTAACCTTCACAACGCGGTAATGCACATTGACGACGAATCGTTCGGTGAGGGCGAGATTGTCGAGGTGTTTGCAAAGGGATACCAAAGAGGCGACAAGGTGCTTCGCTACTCGGTAGTAAAGGTCGCAAACTGATTTACACATCAAAAACAAAAAACAACAAATAATAAATTACAATAATTAAAAGGAGAAAATTATTATGGGAAAGATCATCGGTATAGATTTAGGAACAACAAACTCTTGCGTAGCGGTTTTTGAGGGCGGCGAGCCTATCGTTATCCCCAATCCCGAAGGAGCAAGAACAACACCCTCTGTCGTAGCGTTTTCCAAGACAGGCGAGAGAATGGTAGGTCAGGTTGCAAAGCGTCAGGCTATCACCAACCCCGACAAGACCGTTATCTCCATTAAGCGTGAGATGGGTAGTGCTACAAAGAAGAACCTTGACGGAAAGGAGTACACTCCTCAGGAGATCTCCGCAATGATTCTTCAGAAGCTTAAGGCTGACGCAGAGGCATATCTCGGCACCCCTGTAACTCAGGCGGTCATCACTGTTCCCGCATACTTCTCTGACGCACAGAGACAGGCAACAAAGGACGCAGGAAAGATAGCAGGACTCGAGGTTCTCCGTATAATCAACGAGCCTACAGCCGCAGCACTTGCTTTCGGTATGGACAAAGAGACTGACCAGAAGATTATGGTCTTCGACCTAGGCGGCGGTACCTTTGACGTATCCATTCTCGAAATTTCCGACGGAGTGTTCGAGGTTCTCGCAACCGCAGGTAACAACAAGCTCGGCGGTGACGACTTCGACCAGAGAATTATAAACTGGATAGTAGAAAAATTCAAGGCAGAGAACAACGTTGACCTCTCTACTGACAAGATAGTAATGCAGAGACTTAAAGAGGCTGCGGAGAAGGCAAAGATCGAGCTTTCGGGTATGACTACCACAAACATCAATCTTCCTTACCTCACCGCAACCGCAGCAGGTCCTCTCCACTTTGACGCTACTCTTACTAGGGCAGAGTTCGAGAGAATCACGGCAGACCTTGTTGAAGCTACAATGGCTCCTACAAAGAGAGCACTTGCTGACTCGGGACTTTCCGCTTCGCAGATCGACAAGGTGCTTCTCGTTGGCGGATCTACAAGAATTCCCGCAGTTCAGGAAGCAGTTAAGAAGTTTATCGGCAAGGAGCCCTTCAAGGGAATCAACCCCGATGAGTGTGTAGCTCTCGGTGCGGCTATTCAGGGCGGAGTTCTTGGCGGCGACGTTAAGGACCTTCTCCTTCTCGACGTAACACCCCTCTCTCTCGGTATTGAGACAATGGGCGGTGTGTTCAATAGAATTATCGACAGAAACACGACTATCCCCGTAAAGAAGAGCCAGATCTACTCCACAGCGGCTAACAACCAGACATCTGTTGAGATACACGTTCTTCAGGGTGAAAGAGAGATGGCTGCGTACAATACCACTCTCGGTCGCTTCGTGCTTGACGGTATTGCTCCCGCACCTCGCGGAATTCCTCAGATCGAGGTTACCTTCGATATCGACGCAAACGGTATCGTAAACGTAAGTGCAGTTGATAAGGGAACGGGCAAGGAGCAGCACATTACCATCACTTCCTCGACCAATATGTCGCAGGAAGACATTGATAAGGCTGTTAAGGATGCTGAAAAGTTCGCTGAAGAGGACAAGAAGCAGAAGGAAGCTGTTGAGGTCAAGAACCGTGCAGATTCGCTTATTTACCAGAGCGAAAAGACTCTTGAGGATCTCGGCGACAAGGTGACTGAGGCTGACAAGGAGCCCGTAAAGGCTGCTATTGAAAAGCTTAAGGCTACTATCAATACAAACGATACCGAGGCTATTAAGGCTGATACAGAGGCTCTTGAAAAGTCCTTCTATGCTATTTCCGAGAAGATCTACGGACAGCAGCAGGCAGGCGGCACGGGCTTTGATCCCAACGCCGATATGGGCGGTGCAAACGGCCAGAGCGGTGACGGCACTTACTACAATGCCGACTACGAGGATAAGACAGACAACTGATCTTAATTAAAAAATACTGCGGGAAAGGGAATTTTTGCCCTTTCCCGCGAAAGCGTATATAAAAACCAGGGGGAATTATGGCAGATAAGAGAGACTATTATGAGGTCCTCGGATTAAATAAAGGTGCGGATGACGCATCAATAAAAAAGGCGTACCGCTCTCTCGCTAAGAAGTATCATCCTGATATGAATCCGGGCGATGCTGAGGCGGAGGCGAAATTCAAAGAGGTAAACGAGGCGTACGAGGTGCTTTCAAACCCCGAAAAGAAGTCGCAGTACGACCAGTTCGGTCATGCCGCGTTCGATCCTTCTATGGGCGGTGGCAGCGGATTTGGCGGCTTCGGCGGCGGATTTACCGATTTCGGTGACCTCGGAGACCTTTTCGGTAGCTTCTTTGGAGGAGGATTTGGTGGCGGCTCGTCGAGTGCGAGAAGAAACGCACCTATGAGAGGCGAGGACGTTGCCGCAAGAGTTATAGTCGACTTCGAGGAGTCGGTTTTCGGTGTTAAAAAGGACGTAAGCTACAATAGAATACAAAAATGCTCGGATTGTGACGGAAGCGGAGCAGAGAAGGGCTCGACTGTCGAGACCTGTTCTGCGTGCGGCGGTAGCGGTCAGCGTCGTGTTACACAACGCATAGGCGGAATGACCTTCCAGAACACTACGACGTGCGATGCTTGTCGAGGCAAGGGAAAGATAATCAAAAAGCCCTGCTCGAACTGTCGCGGTACGGGTTACGTAAAGGTTACAAAGAAGCTTTCGGTAAATATCCCTGCGGGAATTGACGACGGAGAGAGAATTGTTCTTCGCGGTCAGGGCTGTGACGGAAGAAACGGCGGTCCTGCGGGCGACCTTATCATAACCGTAAGCGTTCGCAGACACTCTATATTTGAGCGTGACGGCTACAATCTCTTTTGTGAGGTGCCGATAACAGTTTGCGAGGCAGCACTCGGTGCGGAAATTGACGTTCCCACACTTGACGGTGAAAAGAGCGTAAAATACACTATTCCCGAGGGAACGCAGTACGGTACCCGCTTCGTTCTCAAGCAAAAGGGCGTTCCTTTTGTAAACAACAAGGACAAGCGAGGCGACCTATATTTCACGGTCACGGTCGAAATACCGAAGAGCCTTAACGAAAAACAAAAGGAAAAGCTCCGCGAGTTCGCCGATGCGTGCGGTGAGAGCAACTACTCGAAGAAGAGCGGATTTTTCAAAAAGAAAAAATAAGACGGTTGAGTTTTAGGAGATAAGATGGATAAAGATTACGTATGCGAGGATTATGGCACCGAAAAGGAGTGGACACAGATAAAGGTCACCTCAAAGCTCGAAAATCTCGACGAGATAAGTGCAGTAATGAGTATGATAAGCAACTACCTTCAAATCGAGGATTATAGTGACATTGACCTTAAGACCTGCTACGGAGACCTCATTGACGAGTCTATACTTAATGCGGACAAAACGGTGGCGTCGGTCTCGGTCTATCTTTCAGGGAAGGGGCACGCTGACACGGTAGCACAGCTTCGCTCGCGTTTTACAGAGCTCGGACTTGAAGTCTCTATCGAGATAAACGGAGTCAACGAAGAGGACTGGGCAAACTCGTGGAAGGAGTATTACAAGCCTCTTAAAATAGGTAAGAGAATAGTCATCGTTCCCGCTTGGGAAAAATACGATGCGGCAGAGGGGGAGCTTGCGATAAAGATGGATCCCGGTATGGCATTCGGCACGGGTAACCACGAGACTACAAGACTTGTAATTGAGCTTCTCGAAAAGTACGTAAAGGGCGGAGAGAGACTTCTCGACGTCGGTACGGGTAGCGGAATTCTTGCAATTTGCGGCTCGAGACTCGGTGCGGGACTTTGCCGTGCATACGATATTGATCCCGTTGCGGTCAAGGTCGCAAGAGAGAATATCAAGGACAGCGGACTTTCGAATATCAGTTGCGACACGTCCGACCTTTTGCGTGGAGTTGACAAGACCGACGGCGGTTACGATATAATTTGTGCCAATATCGTGGCGGATATTATTATAAGAATGATACCCGACATTGATGCCTATATGAACGAAGGGGCGACGATTCTCGCTTCGGGCATTATAGTAGAAAGGGCAGACGACGTTATAAATGCCTTCTCTTCACACGGATTTTTCGTGGAGCAGAGAATAGACGATAACGGCTGGTGTGCACTTGCTGTTAAAAAGAATAAATAGTGATTTTATGCGGGGAGAACCATTTTTGCAAAAATGGTTCTCCCCGCATAAACTAACACACCGATAAATTACCTAAGGTAGAAACTTCGTTTGCAAAATTTGAAATGCTATTGTATTAAGGAAGGATTTGTGATATAATCATTTTATTATATAGACTGTAAAAGAGGTTTTTTATGCCGAGATTTTTTATAAGACAGGAGCAGGTATCCGAGGGGAAAATCAGAATAATGGGAGACGATGCCCGTCACATATCCTTTTCGCTTAGAATGGCGGTGGGTGAGAGCGTTACCGTCTGTGATATGCAGGGCATTGAGTACGACTGCGAGATAAGAGCCTTTGAGGGCGGAGAGGTCGTGCTTGGTATTTTGTCCTCACGTCCGTCGGAGAACGAGCCAAAGGTAAACATCACTCTTTATCAGGCACTCCCGAAGGGAGATAAGCTCGATTCGGTCATACAAAAGGCGGTCGAGTGCGGTGTCTCAAAGATCGTTCCGTTTGAAAGTGAGAGGTGTATCGTTCGCATAAAGGCTGACACCGAGGATAAAAAACGCACACGCCGCTGCCGAATCGCAGAAGAGGCGTCAAAGCAGTGCGGAAGAAGTATCATTCCAGACGTAACCCTTCCCGTAAGCTTTGATAAAATGCTTGAGGGGGCAAAAAAGAGCGACGTTTGCATCTTTTGCTATGAGGGAGAGGGGACGGAGCCGCTCGGCAAAATTCTTTCGGGGCTCTCTCTTCCCGAGAAGAACAGAGATTTTGAAGTATCCGTCGTTGTCGGCAGCGAGGGCGGATTTTCGATAAGTGAGGCCGAAAGGGCACGTGAGTGCGGTTTTTCGCTTGCGGGGCTCGGAAAGAGGATCCTTCGTACCGAAACGGCACCTGTTTTCGTGCTTTCGAGCATAGTTTGCTTTAGTGAGCTTCTTTGATTTGTGCAATTTTTTGGGTGTTTTGTGACTTATGACAACGGTTTTTGTTAATTATTTGTTCACAATTTCAACAATTATAATAAAAATTTTTGAAATTTTTATAAAAAATATTCAAAAACCTATTGAAAAATGACAAAATATATATTAAAATATATGTCAGTATTCACAATTCATAACCAAAAATATCGAAATGAGAGGAAGTAAAATATGTCAAACAGATTGTTTCAGGGCGTAATTTACCAGATGAAAGACGCTTTTGACAGAACCATCGGCGTTATTGATGAAAACGGTGTGGTAATATCCTGCTCCGATCTCGGTAAGATGGGCGATATGAGACAGGGAGTCCGTGAGGAGCTTTCCTTTGCAAACGAGATCATTATGATCGACGGTTGCACCTATCGCTATATGGGAACGGGAGCCAAGAGCGAATATATAGTTTTCGTTGAGGGCGAAGATAAGATGGCTGAAAAGATGACAAAGCTTCTCGCTGTGTCGCTTGGCAACATCAAGAGTCTTTACGATGAGAAATACGACAAGGGCTCGTTTATCAAGAACATAATCCTCGACAACATTCTCCCAAGTGATATATACATAAAGTCAAAGGAGCTTCATTTCAACACCGACGAGTCGAGAATAGTATTCCTCATCAAATTCTTCGGTAAGAGCGATATGATGCCGTTTGAGATGATCCAAAATATGTTCCCCGACAAGACGAAGGATTACGTTATCAGCGTAAGTGAGCAGGACGTAGTCGTTGTCAAGGAAGTCAAGAGAGGAACGGACATGAAGGAGATAGAGAAGGTTGCTGTAAATATTGCCGACACACTCTCTACCGAGTTCTATGCTAAGGTTGCTGTAGGTATATCCACAATAGTTGATAACATCAAGGATCTTGCAAAGGCATATCAGGAAGCACAGGTTGCCCTTGAGGTCGGCAAGGTATTTGAGACCGATAAGAATATCATCAGCTACGAAAACCTCGGTATAGGCAGACTTATCTATCAGCTTCCCACAACTCTTTGCGAGATGTTCTTGCAGGAAGTATTCAAGAAGGGAAGCCTCGATTCTCTCGACCGAGAGACTCTTATGACCATTCAGTGCTTCTTTGAGAACAATCTTAACGTTTCCGAGACGTCGAGAAAGCTTTTCGTGCATAGAAACACCCTCGTTTACCGTCTTGAGAAGATAAGAAAGTTTACGGGACTTGATCTTCGTGAATTCGAGCATGCAATAACCTTTAAGGTTGCACTTATGGTTAAGAAGTATCTTAACTCAAAGCCCGCAAAGTTTTAATTGAATTAAAAAAATAATCACTTGAAGGTGTCGACTTTTTCGGCACCTTCGCAGTTTGTTTTTTTGATGACCGACAACGGCACTGTTCGTCTTTATTTGTTGAGTGCCGCAAGAAAAGTGTTTTACAGAGGTAAATAAATGTCGGAAGAAAATAAGAATTTAAACGACGACAAGGTTGTCGATACAAATAAAAGTGAGGAAGAAAAACCTCATGTGAAGGAAGAATTTTCAGCGTACAATTTCGACGTCGAGAGCTTGTACGGTGGGGAAGAGGAAGAGAAAAAGGTCAAAAAAACAAGAAAAATATCGCTTGGTGCCTTTATAATTTCGGCAGTCGCACTTATACTTGCGGCGGTTATGACCACGTGGTATTTCTCTTACGGCTTCTACCGTTCTAAGCTTAGCGAGGTAGCTGACGGCGGAGTGGTTGTCGTTGGCGACAGCGAGGCGGTATCGGAGCTTGAGCTTCTTTCCGCGATATTTGAGACCTATTCCTACCACGACCTTGACGATGAGGAGATGGCAGATGCCCTTCTCAAGGCATACGTTGCTTCAACGGGTGACAGATACGCAGAATATTTCAATGCCGAGGAATACGAGGCATTTATAGAGAGTGCTATGGGTAATACCGAGGGCATCGGCATAAATATAATTTATACTACTGTTACCTTCGAGGGAATTGAATATAAGGCACTCAAGGTGACGAACGTCACACGCGAGAGCCCTGCTATGAAGGCGGGACTTCTTGTGGGCGACCTTGTATTTTACGTTGGAAACGACGTAAAGACGAGAGAGAGCGTTACCTATCTCGGATACGACGAGGCACTCTCAAAGCTTAAGGGCGAGAGCGGAACGAAGGCTGAGTTTACCGTGCTTCGCGAGAAGGGGGACGGCTCGTATGAGGAGATTCCTTTTTCGGTGACGAGAGAGGCTATTACCTCGGATTCGGTGCTTCACCATCTTTGCGAGACAGACAAGAGCGTTGGTATCGTCAAAATAATAGGCTTTGACTATACAACACCCACGCAGTTTTCTCGTGCTGTCGACGAGCTTTTAGATGCGGGAGCTAAAAAATTCGTATTTGACGTTCGCTATAACGGCGGCGGAGACCTCGCGTCAATAGTTGCGGTGCTTTCGTATTTCCTTGACGAGGGAGAAACGATCATTAGCACCGTAAACAAGCAGGGCAAGGGCTCTGAGATGAAGGCGGCGGTCGTAATTTCCTATAGCGGAGACGCGGCGGGCTGTAACGTCAGCCGTGAGGATATCGGCAAATACAAGGATCTTCGCGTCGCAGTGCTTTGTAACGGAAGCACGGCAAGTGCGGCAGAGCTTTTTACGGCTACCTTCAGAGATTACAATATAGGAAAGGTGGTCGGAACGACGACCTTCGGCAAGGGAAGTATGCAGAGCATTCTTTCACTTGAATATTTCGGGCTCGAGGGGGCTCTCAAGCTCACTACTAATATGTATTTTCCGCCTTGCGGAGAGAGCTATGAGGGAATCGGAATAGTTCCTCACGTTGAAGTCGAGCTTGACGAGGCACTAAAAAACAAGAACATTTATGAATTTACCGATGCCGAGGACAATCAGCTTCAGGCAGCGATAGAGACACTCAAATAAAAAATCATATTTAAGGAGATTATAGAAATGGCAAAGGAACAGCTTTATACACCCGAAGGCTATCAGAAGCTTATTGAGGAGAGAGAGTATCTCGTAAAGGTTAGAAGAGAAGAGACAAAGAACGACGTCGTTACGGCAAGATCGTTCGGTGACCTTTCGGAGAACTCCGAATACGATGAAGCAAGAACAGAGCAGGGTAAGGTCGAGGCGAGAATCAAGGAGCTTAACGAGCTTATCGAGCACGCAGTCGTTATCGACGAATCCGAGATCGACGAGAGCGTTGTAAACATCGGTTCAACCGTAAAGGTTATCCAGAACGGCAAGGAGATCGAGTACAGCATCGTTGGTTCTAACGAGGCAGATCCCTTTGAATACAAGATTTCCGATCTTTCTCCCATCGGCAAGGCACTCATAGGTGCTCACGAAGGTAAAGAGGTCGTAGTTGAGACCCCCGCCGGACAGGTGAACCTCAAGGTTCTTGCAGTTTCGAGAACAAAAGACTAATAATTGCTTCGCGGGGAACGCAGACTTACGTCTGTGCTCTCCGCTTTGCCTTTTTATAGAATTGTCACGTTACGTGACCTATAAATTGGTATTTATCGAACGGGTTGGGAAAAGTGGTTGAAAAGTTTTGGTCGAGCTTTTTTAAAAGCTCGCGGAGCTCGAGGCGGAGCCTCGTGAAAACGGCACTTTCTTTTGCTTAGCTTTTCTTTGTGCCTCTTTCCGCAAAGAAAAGCGGCAAACGATTTAGTTTGCGTTTAGTGAGGGGAACCCCCTCGTGTGCGTTCCCCTCTTTCGCCCAAAGGGCGAAATTCACCCTTCGTGGCGTTTCGAACGATAGGGGAGCTTCGCTCGTTGCGACGAGCGACCAACGCTACGCGCGTTGGA
>JAFVSI010000058.1 GCA_017503865.1 Clostridia bacterium
CGCTCGGACGCGGATATTGAGATGAAATATAGCAACAAGCAAAGTCGCTAACGCAGCCCTTGTTCCGCCTTACAGGCTCACAACGGGCATTAAGACGTGTAGGGACCGGCGTCCTCGACGGTCCGTTTCACACCACAAACATCTCACCGACAAATTACCTAAAGGTAGAAACTTCGTTTGCAAAATTTGAAATTACATTTGGAGTCTTTATTTATATGAATATTTTTCCTGCGATAGATATAATTGACGGCAAGGCGGTGCGTCTTGAGAGAGGCGACTATGCGAAGATGACCGTTTACAGCGACTCTCCGCTTGAGGTCGCAAAGTCCTTTGAGGCAGCGGGTGCGCGTTTTTTGCACGTGGTCGACCTTGAGGGAGCAAAGGACGGCACAACGCCTAACCTTGACGTTATAGTAAAAATAATTTCCGAGACCTCTCTGCGTGTCGAGGTCGGCGGCGGTATAAGGAGCCTCGAGGTGCTTGACGCATATATAAATGCGGGCGTTTTCAGAGTAATTCTCGGCACAGCGGCGGTAAGCTCGCCCGAGTTTTTAGAGGCAGCTCTTAAAAAATACGGCGAAAAGGTAGCCGTTGGAGTTGACCTTTCCTCTGGTATGGTCGCAATCAAGGGCTGGCGTGAAGTAAGCTCGCTCTCGTGCGATGAGTTTTTCATGCGACTTGAAAAACTCGGTGTTAAGACGGTCATCTGCACCGACATTTCTAAGGACGGGCTTCTCGGTGGCACGAATATCGAGCTTTATAAGTCGCTCTCAGAAAAATTTTCCATCGATATAATTGCTTCGGGCGGTGTTTCCTCGCTCGATGACGTGAGAAAGCTTCGCGATATGAATATGTACGGAGCAATTCTCGGCAAGGCTATTTACGCGAAGAGAATTGACCTCGCTGAAGCACTCGCACTCGCAAGGGGGGAGAAAGAATGATAACAAAAAGAATAATTCCTTGCCTTGACGTGCGTGACGGACGAGTGGTAAAGGGAACGAATTTTCTCGGTCTTCGTGACGTTTCAAGCCCCGTTGAGCTTGCAAAATTCTATTCCGAGAACGGTGCCGATGAGCTTGTTTTCTATGATATTACGGCATCTTTCGAGGGCAGAAAGCTCTTCACGGACATACTTTGCGAGGTCGCATCAAAAATCTTCATTCCGCTTACGGTTGGCGGCGGTATCAATACCGTTGACGATTTTGACCGAGTGCTCAAATGCGGTGCCGACAAGGTCAGCGTAAACTCGGGAGCTATCAAAAATCCCGACCTCGTATACGAGGCGGCAAAGAAATACGGCAGTCAGTGCGTGGTGCTTTCAGCTGATATAAAGCGAGTTGACGGAGTTTTTCGCGTTTTTTCAAAGGGTGGACGCGAAAATACGGGTATGGAAGCAATCGAGTGGATAAAAAGGTGCGTCGGCAACGGTGCGGGCGAGGTAGTCGTAAACAGTATTGATACCGACGGTGTAAAGATGGGCTTTGATATAGAAATGCTCCGTGCCGTGTGTGACGCCGTAAACGTTCCCGTTATCGCCTCGGGCGGTGCGGGTTGTATAGACGACTTTACAAAGTTGTTTAAGGCTATTCCCGATATTGACGCAGGACTCGCCGCATCTATCTTCCACTTTGGAGAGGTGGCGATATCCGACCTTAAAGCTGAGCTAAAAAAGAACAACATTAACGTAAGAATATGAGGTGTTATTATGCTTAATATAGAAGAACTTAAATTTGACGAAAAGGGACTTATTCCCGCCATAGTGGTTGACGCAAACTCAAAAAAGGTGCTCACCCTCGCGTATATGAATAAGGAGAGCCTTAAGATAAGTATGGAAGAGGGAACTACCTGCTTCTGGTCTCGCTCTCGTAAGGAGCTTTGGAGAAAGGGTGCGACCTCGGGCAACCGTCAGCACATCGTTGACATCGTTGCCGACTGCGACCGTGACGCACTTGTGGTAAGTGTTGTAAAGGACGGTCCCGCCTGCCACACGGGAGCTGATTCCTGCTTTAACGATAAGGTATTTGAGGGCGAGGCACACGAGGAATTTTCGCTTGAGTCGCTTATAAAAACTATCGAGGGCAGAAAGATTGAGAAAAAGGAAGGCTCTTATACTACCTATCTCTTTGAAAAGGGAATTGACAAGATTCTCAAAAAGGTCGGCGAGGAGTGTACCGAGGTGATTATTGCAGGTAAGGCTGACGATAAGGCGGAGACTATCTACGAAATTTCCGACCTCGTATATCACGTTATGGTGCTTATGATAGAGATGGGAATTTCTATTGACGATATTCACAAGGAGCTTGCTTCCCGTCACGTTATTGACCACAAGGTAAAGCAGGAGAAGATGACAAAATGATCCCAAAAGTGAGTATTCATACCCACACAAGCTTTTGCGACGGCAAAAATACTGCCGAGGAGATGGTCGTCTCGGCTATCGAGCAGGGCTTTTCCGTTATCGGCTTTTCCGGACACTCTTATATTCCGGGCGAGGACTACTGGACAATGACCGAGCAGGGAATGAATGAATATATTGCCGACGTTAAGAGAGTGAGAGAGAAGTACAAAGACAAGATTGAGATTTTGCTCGGTCTTGAATATGACGTGCTATCAAGGTGCGACACAAAGGAGTACGATTATATAATCGGCTCGGTGCATTTTGTGAAGGGCAAGTACGGAGACATTCCCGTTGACCTTGACGTAAACACACTGAAAAGGGAAGTGGCGGAAAGCTTTGGCGGTGACGTATATTCCTTCTGTGAGGACTATTACAGACAGCTTGCGGGCGTGTGTGAACGCACGGGCTGTGACGTTGTCGGGCACTTTGACCTGCTTATGAAGTTCAACGAGCACGGAGAGTTATTTGACGAGAACAACGAAAGATATCGCCGTATGGCTCTCGATTGCCTTGATAAGCTAATGAAAAAGGACGTTATTTTCGAGATAAATACGGGTGCTATCTCACGTGGGTACAGAACTAAGCCCTATCCCTCGAAATTTATTCTTGAGAAAATGGCGGCTCTTGGGGCAAAAATAACCCTCACCACAGACTGCCACAGCACATCGGTACTTGCTTGCTACTATGACGAGGCTATCGAATATGCAAAAGAGTGCGGCGTGCGTGAGCTTTGGTTCCCCAAAAACAAAAAATTCGTGCCGTACAGTATATAAAATCAAATAATAACAAAACCACACAAGAGGCCTACTTGTGTGGCTTTGTTTTTTAAATTGGTATTTGTAGGTATGTTAATGTAAATGCGGGGGAAGAGCCTTTTTTTCAAAAAACACCTGCCCCCGCATAAAACAACACACCCATAAATTACCTAAAGGTAGAAACTTCGTTTGCAAAATTTGAACTATGAAACAATTACAAAAAACCTTGCAGTTTTTTGTTTGATATGTCATATTGAATTTTTTTCGGTGGCGTGATAAAATTATAATATAATTAGGTACGGTTTTGTCCGTACTTTTGAAAAGGAGATTTTTTATGAAGACAGCATTGAGACTACTTGCCCTCTTACTTGCCGTTATAATGCTTGGCTCGGCGTTCGTATCTTGCGGTGAGACAAAGCCGAATGAAGGGGATACGGGAAAAGCTCCTTCAGGTGACAAACCGAGTGACACCGAGGAAGTGAAGTTCTATGAGAATCTTCCCGAGATGAACTGGGGTGACGCCGAATACAGAATTCTCGGAAGAGAATTTGAGGAAAACAATTTCAAGAACTTTGAGGTCGACTACGAGGAAATGCCCGAAGAGGTTGTCGGTCTTGCCGTCTATAACAGAAATGCCGCTATCAAGGCAAAATACGGTCTTGACGTTGTAGGAAAGCTTGTCAATGAAAAGACACACATTCCCGCAAAGCTTTCTCTTGAGACGGGTGAGGACGCATACGACCTTATTCTTTGCCCTAACGACCAGCTCCAACCCTTCGCTATGCAGGGCTACCTTGTAAATATGAGAGATCTTAAGTACGTAAATCTCACCAAGGACTGCTGGAACGACTACGCAAACGAGCAGCTCACAATGGGCGGAAAGCTCTACTACACCACAAACAAATTCTTGCTTCAGGATAAGCACCGTACATGGATGCTCTGGTATAACAGAACTCTCGCACAGAATCTTAAAATTGGCTATCTTGAAAAAGAAGTCTTTGACGGCACTTGGACAATGGACCGTCTTATCGAGATATCAAAGCTCGGCTCGTCTGAGTTTGACGGAAGCGACGGAATGACCTTCGGGGACAACTGGGGCGTTACCTTCTCCGATCCGTACTGCTTCGCACAGCTCCTTCTCGGTGTTGGCTTCAGGCTTAGCGAGCAAGGAGACGACGGGTACCCCAAGCTTGTAGGTGCGACCGACCAGATGATAAATTACCTTGACAAGATATATGAGCTTACGAGCAATACCGATAGTTGCTTCATTCACAACGTTCGTCCTACCGCCGATGATAACCAAAAGAGCGGAGCGGGTATCTTTACAGAGGGAAGAGCAGTCGTTATGGGACACGCAATTTCCTTCATTGACAATCTCCACAAGCTCGACTTTGAGTACGGAGTTCTTCCTAACCCAAAGTTTACGGTCGATCAGGAAGCATATTACAGCGTTCCTAACATTTCTAACGGTTCGCTCCTTGCAGTGCCCGCTACCGTGTTTGACCTTGACAAGGCAGGCTTTGGACTTCAGGCTATCTCCGAGGAATCGGTAGATACAAGCTACTACACCTACATCGAGACAAGATGTAAGCTTCAGGACGCGTACGACGAGGATATGGCGAAGTGCCTTGGAATTATCTTCGACGGCGTGGTTTATGACGTTGCGTTCATAAGCGACTTTGGCGGACTTGGAACGGTTATTAGGAGCAACCTCGTAAGAAGCGGCTCGAATAACTATGCAAGCCAGTTCAAGAAGTACGAAAAGAAGGCTAACAACGAGCTTAAAAAGATAAAGGAAACCTTCGTTCAACAGTAAATTTAAACCCCAAGAGCCACCGCAATTGCGGTGGCTCTTTTTTGTTAAATTGGTATTTATGGGGGTGTTCTTTATGCGGGGGCAGGTGTTTTTTTAAAAAAAGTCTCTTCCCCCGCATTTACATAAACACCCCTACAAATTACCTAAAGGTAGAAACTTCGTTTGCAAAATTTGGACTATAAAATAGTCACAAAAACCGACTATGATTTTTGTTTGATATGTCATATTGAAAACGGTGGAATTTAATGGTAAAATTATTGTATAGGATGCGGGTTTATTCGCACTTTAGAAAAGGAGAAAGACTATGAAGATTGCATTAAGATTCGTTGCCCTTATTCTTGCTTTTGTTATGATATCATCAATGCTCTTTGCGTGTGCAAAGCCAGATGAGCCTGTTGGGAAGGATGACGAAATTAAAAATCCGTCGGCATCCGACACCGAGGAGGTAAAATTCTATGAGAATCTTCCCGTGATGGACTGGGGCGGTGAGGAATACCGCATACTCGGAAGGGAATTTGCCGAGAACAATTTTAAGAACTTTGAGGTGGACTACGAGGAGATGCCCGAGGACGTCGTAGGTCTTGCCGTATATAACAGAAATGCCGCTATCAAGGCAAAATACGGTCTTGACGTTGTGGGAACTCTCGTTGACGAGAAGCCTCACATTCCCGCAAAGCTTATGCTTGAGTCGGGCGAGGACCGCTACGACCTTATCATTTGTGCATCAGACCAGCATCACCCCTTCGCTATTCAGGGTTACCTTGCCAATATGAAGGACCTCAAATACGTAAATCTCACTAAAGACTGCTGGAACGAATACGCAAACGAGCAGCTCACTATGGGAGGCAAGCTTTATTACACCACCAACAAATTCTTGCTTCAAGATAAGCACCGCTCTTGGATGGTCTGGTACAACAGAACTATGGCACAGGAGCTTAATCTCGGTCACATTGAGGACGAGGTTTTTGCAGGTACTTGGACTATAGACCGTCTTATAGAGATATCAAAGCAGGGCTCGGCAGAGACCGACGGAAGTGACGGAATGACCTATGGCGACAAGTGGGGCGTTACTTTCTCCGATCCCTATTGCTTCGCTCAGCTTCTTTTCGGTATCGGCTTCAGACTCAGTGAGCACGGCGAAGACGGTTACCCCAAGCTCGTAGGTCCTACCGACCAGATGCTTAGCTATATAGACAAAATGTTCGAGCTTACAAGCGACACAGATAGCTGCTTCATACACGGAGTACGTCCTACGGCTGACGACAAACAAAAGGATGCCGAACAAATATTCGTTGAGGGACGTGCCGTAATTATGGGACACGCACTGTCCTTTATCGATAACCTTCACAAGCTCGATTTTGAGTTTGGAGCAATTCCTAACCCCAAGTTCACAGCAGATCAGGAGGCTTATTATAGCGTTCCGAATATAGGAAACGGCTCGCTTATGTCGGTTCCTTCGACCGTTTACGATATAGACAAGGCGGGATTTGGACTTCAGGCTATCTCCGAGGAGTCTGTGGACACGAGTTACTACACCTACATCGAGACAAGATGTAAGCTTCAGGATGCGTACGACGAGGATATGGCAAAGTGTCTCGGTCTTATCTTTGACGGTATAGTTTACGACGTTGCCCTTATAAGCGACTTCGGCGGTCTTGGAACTGTTATCAGAGGTGAGATAGTAAGAGCAGGCGTAAACAATTACGCAACTCAGTTCAAGAAGATCGAGAGAAAGGCAAACAACGAGCTTGCAAAGCTTAAGGAAAAATATCTCGAGCAGTAAATGTGAATTTGTGCCGCCACGCTTTGTGGCGGCACTCTTTTTTTGTCAAAACTTACAAAAAGAAAAAGTTTTTTTTGTGCGATATGTCATCTTGAATTAAAAGATGTTTCGTGATAAAATTATTGTGCATACATAGTTTATAAATCAAACGGAGAAAAGGAGGATATTTATGAAAACTATGCTAAGAGTGCTTTCCCTCGTACTTGCTATAATGATGGTTGCTACCACATTTATCGCTTGTAAGAAGGATGATGGTAACAAGCCCGATGACGAGGGTGACAAGATCATCAACTGGGAAGGCGAAGAGTACCGTGTTCTCGGTAGAGAATACGAGAACAATATGTTCACAAACTTTGAGATTGACCGTGAGACAATGCCTGAGGACGTTGTTGGTATAGCGGTTTGGAACAGAAATGCGGCTATTAAGGAAAAATACGGCCTTGATGTTGTCGGAACGCTCGTTACAGGTAAACCCGAGAACGAGGCAAAGATTTTCCTTGAGGCAGGAGAGGACGCTTACGACCTTATCCTTTGTACACCTAACTCGTTCCATCCCTTTGCAATGCAGGGATACCTTCTTGATCTTAAGACGCTTGACTACGTCGATATAACGAAGGATTGCTGGAACGAGTACGCAAATACCCAGCTTACAATGGGTGGCAAGCTCTTCTATACCACAAACAAGTTCTTGCTTCACGATAAGCACCGTACATGGATGGTATTCTACAACAGAGACCTTGCTAAGGACCTCAACATCGGCTACCTTGAGACAGAGGTGTTTGATGGCAAGTGGACAATGGACAGACTTATCGAGATCGCTAAGCTCGGTGCCGCTGAAAAAGACGGTGTTGACGGAATGTCCTACTACGACCAGTGGGGTGTTGGTATGTCCGACTCCTACTGCTTCACACAGCTCGCTCTTGCTTCGGGCTTCAGATTCAGTGATCACGGTAACAACGGTTATCCCCAGCTTTTAGGTGCTACCGACCAGATGGTAACGGTTCTCGATAAGGTATTTGAGCTTACCGCAGACGACAATACCTGCTTCATTCACACCTTCCGTCCCGAGAGTGACAAGATAGGTCTTGATAACTCTATATTCTCTACAGGTAACGCAGTTGTTCTCGTTGACGTTATTTCGTCCTTCGACGACTTTGCAGTTGCAGGCATTACCTTTGATTTGGGAACTATTCCTAACCCCAAGTTCAATGAGGACCAGGAAGACTACTACTCTGCTGCAAACGTTGGTAACGGAACACTTCTCGGCGTACCCGCAACAGTTTACGATCCTGCAAAGGCAGGCTTCGGACTTCAGGTGCTTGCAGAGGAGTCTGCAGCAACCTCTTACGACGCATACATAGAGACAAAGTGTAAGCTTCAGGACGTTTACGATGAAGACGGTGCTAAGTGTCTTGACATCATCTTCGAGGGCGTTGTATACGATATAGCTCAGATCGCTAACTTCGGTGGACTTTGCGATGTTTTGTCTAACATGGCAAGAGCCGGCGTAAACAACTACACCAGCCAGTTCAAGAAGTATGAGAAGAAGGCTAACAACGAGATAACAAAGCTCAAAGAGGCTTATGAAAAGCTCGACCAGCAGTAATTAAATACTGAAAACCAAAGCCGCACTCAAATTGAGTGCGGCTTTTTTTAACCCCTTCTTAAATAAAACATACAAAAATAAAGTGTGAGTTTTGTTTAAACTGCACATTGATTATTTTCGGTTTTTGTGGTAAAATATACTGAACGTAAAAACGTAAATTTTTTAGAGGAGGAATTTATGAAAGTTTTTATTAGAGTATTGTCTCTCGTGCTTGCACTTATTATGGTAGCTTCTACCTTTATTGCTTGTGGCGACGACACAAAAAATCCCGCCGGAACGAATGAAGGTAACGGCGAGCTTCGCTTTGAGGGTGAAGAATATCGCATTCTCGGAAGAGATTTCCAGGACGATATGTTCAGAGAGTTTGAAATTGACCGTGACGAAATGCCTGAGGACGTTGTCGGTATAGCTGTTTGGAACAGAAACGAGGCTATTAAGGCAAAGTACGGTCTTGAGGTTGTTGGAACTCTCGAAAAGGATCCCGGTGCGGTAGCACAGGTAGCTCTTGAGGCAGGCGAAGATCAATTTGACCTTATTCTTCGTTCTCCCGCTTGGCTCCAGCCTATGGCAATGCAGGGATATTTCCTTAACATTGCAAAGCTTGAAAACATCGATCTTACTGCTGACTGTTGGAATGACTATGCTAACACCCAGCTTACAATGGGCGGCAAGCTTTACTACACAACAAGTAAGTTCTTGCTTCACGACAAGCACCGTCTTGGAGTTACTTTCTATAACAGAGATTTGGCAGAGGACCTTAAGGTAGGTTATCTTGAGGAGAAGGTTCTTAACGGAACTTGGGTAATTGAGGATCTCGTTAATATCGCAAAGACTTGTTCTTCCGACAAGGACGGTATTGACGGAATGTCTATGAACGATACTTGGGGCGTAACTATCGAGTCTGCTGCGGGCGGATTCTCGCGTCTCTCGTTCGGTATAGGCTTCAGAATCAGTGAGAACGGCTCTGACGGTTATCCTCAGCTCATCGGTGCAACCGACCAGATGGTTACATCTCTTGACAAGGTATTTGAGCTTACTGCTGACAAGAATACCTGCTACATATTCACATTGCGTGACGTTAGCGACAGACCCGGTGATGCTGTTTCGGGCGGTGACCGTGCTATCTTCGTAAGAGGTGACGCTGTTACTCTTATCGACTGTATGTCTACAATTGACAATACAGGCGAGATGAACTTTGCTTACGGTGTTCTTCCTATGCCTAAGCTTAGTGCTGATCAGGAAAGCTACTACTCGCTTCCCGATACAAACAACGGTACACTTATGGCTGTTCCCGCAACAGTAACCGATGCGGCTAAGGCTGGCTTTGGTCTCCAGAAGATCTCCGAGGAGTCTGTAACTACAAGCTACACCGCGTACATCGATACAAAGTGTAAGCTTCAGGATGCTTATGATGAGGATATGGCAAAGTGTCTCGACCTTATTTTCGACGGTGTTGTTTACGACGTTGCATACGTTGCCGACATCGGCGGTATGAGACAGCTTATGAGCGACCTCGTTGTGGGCGGTATGAATATTTACGCAAGCCAGTTCAAGAAGAAAGAGAAGAAGGCTGCTGCGGAAATGAAGGATATCAAGTCTACATACGCAAAGCATATGACCTGATAGGTTTAGAATATTTAAGGTGGATACCGAAAAGGTATCCACCTTTTTTTGCTTTTTTTGAAAATTTATTCAAAATAAACAATAAAAATAAAGAAGAAAAGTTAAAAAAGATATAGACAATTCGACATTTTTATAGTATAATAATATGAACACTTATATAATATGGGGGTACTATGAAAATTAGAGAAATAGTGAAGCTGCTCGATGCCAGAGTCTTGTGCGGCGAGGAGCTGCTTGACGGTGAGGTAAATTCAGCCTGTGGCTGCGATATGATGAGTGACGTCCTTGCTTTCGTAAAGGAACAGGCGGTGCTTATTACCGGTCTTTGTAATCCCCAGGTGGTAAGAACTGCCGAGATGATGGATATGCGTTGCATTGTCTTTGTAAGAGGAAAGGTTCCGCCAAAGGATGTGGTGGCTCTTGCAGAGGACAGCGGCATAGTTATTCTTGCCAGCGACGAAAGAATGTACGTTGCTTGCGGTAAGCTTTACGCAAACGGACTTTCGGGAGGAAGTGTTGTAAGTGATTGATAACGATAAGGTAAATTTCCATTTTGATATAGACGGAGACAACTTTACGACAGCGGGCGAGGCGTCCGTCAAGATAAAAAAGGCACTTCGTCAAATGGGTTTTTCGGCAGACACTATAAGACGTGTTTCGGTAGCAATGTACGAGGGCGAGATAAATATGGTCATACACGCGGACGGCGGCGAGGCTGATGTCAACGTTTATCCCAACAAGATTGAGATAATTCTTGCCGACAAGGGCCCCGGAATTCCCGACATCGAAAAGGCAATGCAGGCGGGATATTCAACCGCACCCGACGACATTCGTTCACTCGGCTTCGGTGCAGGTATGGGACTTCCCAATATGAAAAAATATACAGATTCAATAGACATTCAAACAGAGGTGGGCGTAGGAACTACCGTGACAATGGTGGTAAACGTCTGATAGCCCGCTTAAAAAGGGGGATATATGCCACAGTATCTTCATTCGGTTACTCTTGACGTCTCGAGGTGCAAGGGCTGCACCAACTGTATAAAGAGATGTCCTACAGAGGCAATACGTGTGCGTGACGGTCACGCAATAATAAAAGAGGAAAATTGTATAGATTGCGGCGAGTGCATAAGACTTTGTCCTTATAAGGCTAAAAAGGCTATTTACGATAAATTCGAGGACTTTGCCCATTATAAGTATAAGATCGCACTTCCTGCTCCCGCCCTTTACGGGCAGTTTGACGAGCTTGATGACGTTGACGAGATCCTTACCGCCATACTTAAATGCGGCTTTGATGCCGTGTTTGAGGTGTCGCGTGCGGCTGAGATAGTCACCGAGTACACAAGAAGATATATGGAGCGTCCTGACATACAGAAGCCTGTTATAAGCTCTGCGTGTCCCGCAATCGTAAGACTTATCGGGCTTCGATTCTCGAGTCTTGCCGATAATCTTTTGCCGATAATGCCGCCTATCGAGTATGCCGCAAGGCTTGCCCGTAAGGAAGCACTTGAGGCTCATCCCGAGCTTTGTGACGACGATATATGCGTTTTGTTTATATCGCCCTGTCCTGCAAAGATAAGCTACATAAAAAATCCCATAGCGGTCGAAAAAACTGCCGTTACGGGTGCACTTGCAATAAGTGATTTCTATTTCAAGATACGCTCCGAGCGTAAGAACGTAAAGAATCCGCTGCCCCTCTCGAGAACGGGAATCATCGGTCTTAACTGGGCTGGAACGGGCGGTGAGGCGACTTCGCTCCTTTCGGGCAAGTATCTTGCGGCCGACGGAATTGAGAACTGCATTAACGTTCTTGATGAAATTGAAAACGGAACTATAAGAGACCTCGACTTTGTTGAGTTCAATGCCTGCAACGGCGGCTGCGTCGGCGGCACACTTAACGTTGAGAATCCTTATATAGCAAAGGCAAGGCTTCGTTCCTTGCGTAAATATCTGCCTATTTCGAGAAACAGAGTTGACGGTCAGGACGTTTCGGATGACGTTCTTTCCGACAAGGATTTCTTCGAGAATATCGAGGGACTTTCTATTGAGAGCCGAGCAGAGGCAATCAAGCGAATGACTCACGTTGAGGAGATATACAAAACTCTTCCGCACCTTGATTGCGGCTCCTGCGGAGCACCTAATTGCCACGCACTTGCCGAGGATATTGTGGCGGGTGAGGCAACAGTTGAGGACTGTCTTATCAGGCTTCGTGAAAACTTTCACAAAAATTGACTTTTGGGGGTGGCAAAATGACGGTTGCAGAGCTTAGCGTAAAGCTTGGTGCTAAAAATATTTGTCTGCCTTCTCCTGAGCGTGAGGTCACGGGAGCTTATACGGGAGACCTTCTCAGCTGGGTAATGGGCAGAGCCCCTGCCGATTCTGCGTGGGTTACTATTATGTCAAACCTCAACGTAGTGGCTGTGGCGTCCCTTGCCGACGTCGCTTGCGTTATCCTTTCGGAGAACGTTGAGCTTGACTCGGATGCTCTCAAAAAAGCTGAGAATGAGGGAATAAATATTCTTTCGGTGGCAGATGGCTCGTACGAGACCTGTGCCGCACTCTCAAAGCTCATATGAGTATTTATAATTACGACCTTCATATTCACTCCTGTCTTTCTCCCTGTGCTGATGACGATATGACACCGAACAATATTGCGGGAATGTCGGCATTAAACGGTCTTAACATCGTGGCTCTCACCGACCACAACTCGTGTGAGAATTGCCCCGCCTTTCTTGAGGCGTGCAAGAAGCAGGGAATAGTCGGAATTGCGGGTATGGAGCTGACTACCGCTGAGGACGTGCATATCGTTTGTCTCTTTGAAGATATAGAGGACGCGATGGCGTTTTCCCGTGAGGTATATGAGCATATAATGCCGATAGATAACAGGCCTGAGATTTTCGGCAACCAGATAATTACCGATTCCGAGGATGAGCCTGTGGGTGAGGTCAAAAAGCTTCTCATTTCGGCAACAGACCTCTTTATATCCGACGCGATAGAGCTTGCCCGTCGCCATAACGGACATGTAAGACCTGCTCATATCGATAGGGAATCAAACGGTATAGTGGCAATTCTCGGTGACGTACCGCCTGAGTACGGATTTCGGTTCGTAGAATTTCGCGACAGAGCGAACATCGAGCCCTATTATGAAAAGTACGAGTCGCTCTCAGGCACAAAAACGCTCGTCTCGTCGGACGCCCATCACCTATGGGACATTTCCGAGGCGGGAAACACGGTAGAGCTTTGCGACGACGAGCCATATTCCTCGGCACTCGTCAGAAAGAGATTTTTCGAGAAGCTTTTTAACAGTTGATTATTTATAATTTTAAAAATAAAAATATAAATAAAAAAACGGAGGAAAATTCACACCATGAAAAAGAATTTGACAACAGTAATGTTTCGTGGTACGAAGGCTCAGGAAGAGCAGCTCAACGCTGTGATCGAAGAGCTTCGTGACGTTCCCGGTGCCCTTATGCCTATCTTGCAGAAGGCACAGGAGATCTACGGATACTTGCCCATTGAAGTGCAGAAGATGATCGCACTTAAGCTCGGCATTTCATCCGAGGAGGTATATGGAGTATCTACCTTCTACTCACAGTTCTCTCTTAACCCCAAGGGAGAGATCGCAATTGCAGTATGTCTCGGAACAGCTTGCTACGTTAAGGGTAGCGGTGACATTCTCGACAGAATCTGCGAGGTACTTGGCATGAAGTCGGGCTCGACTTCACCTGATGGAAAGTATTCCATCGAGGCTACAAGATGTATAGGAGCGTGTGGACTTGCACCCGTTCTTACCATCAATAACGAGGTTTACGGAAGACTCACGAAGGCTGACGTTGACGGCATACTTGCAAAGTACAAATAAGATATGAAGGAGCTTTCTTTACACATTCTTGACGTAGCTAAAAATTCCGTTAAGGCGGGTGCGAGTCTCACAGAGATAAGCATTTCTACCGACACTGACGGGCTTATGACTGTTTCGATAACCGACAACGGTTGCGGAATGACTGACGAGGTGCTTAAGAGAGTTACCGACCCCTTTTATACGACGAGAACGACGAGAAAGGTCGGTCTCGGTCTGCCGCTCTGGCGTCTTGCCGCAGAGCAGACGGGAGGAAGCTTTCATATAGAATCTTCTACAGAAGAGGGAAGGAGCGGAACGTGCGTCACGGCAGTTTTCGATACGAAAAGTATTGACTGTATGCCGATGGGTGACATAGTTTCGACGGTGGTTACTCTTATATCGGGCAGTCCCGATAAGGATTTCGTTTTTAGCGACAACGACGAGAGAAATAAAAGAAGCGTATATCTTGATACAAGACAAATGAGGGAGATACTCGGTGACGGTGTCTCACTTGACGCACTTGAAATACAGATGTGGATGTCAGAGTATCTTTGTGAACAGTATGAAAATAAAACTGAAAATTAAACGGAGGAACAACATATGAAAAGTTTAGCAGAGCTTGCCGCTATCAAGGCAAAAATGCAGGACAAGGTAGTTATTCGTGAGGGAGAGGGAGCAATCCGTGTAGTTGTCGGAATGGCAACCTGCGGTATCGCAGCAGGTGCACGTCCCGTTCTTTCAACTTTCGTTGAGGGAGTTGCAAATAACAACCTTACTTCTAAGGTAACAGTAACACAGACAGGTTGCATAGGCATCTGTCAGTACGAGCCTGTCGTTGAAATTTTTGAGGACGGCAAGGAAAAGGTAACATACGTAAAGCTTGATGCCGATAAGGCAAAGAGAATCGTTGAGGAGCACCTCGTTGGCGGTAAGGTAGTTAACGAGTACACCATTGGCGAATACAAAAAAATCTGATTTTAACATTAAGAAAGGATTAAGAAAATGGTAAGAACACACGTACTTATCTGCGGTGGTACAGGTTGTACCTCGTCTGGAAGCGTTAAGATCAGAGAAGCGCTTACAGCGGAAGTTGCCGCAAAGGGTCTTGCAGACGAGGTTAAGGTAATCGGTACCGGTTGCTTCGGTCTTTGTGCACTCGGACCTATTATGATAGTTTATCCCGAGGGAACATTTTATAGCAACGTAACTATTGATGACGTTCCCGAAATAGTTGAGGAGCATTTCCTCAAAGGTCGTCCCGTTGAGCGTCTCGTTTACCACGAGGTAAAGAGCGAGGATACTCACCACGCAACATCTCTCTCCGAGACAACCTTCTACAAGAAGCAGAAGAGAGTTGCTCTCCGTAACTGCGGTGTTATCAACCCCGAAAACATTGACGAGTATATCGCAATGGACGGTTACGCAGCACTCGGTAAGGTACTTACCGAGATGACTCCCGACGAGGTTATCCAGACAATTCTCGACTCCGGTCTTCGCGGACGTGGAGGCGGCGGATTCCCCACAGGTCTTAAGTGGAAGTTCGCTTCGGGCAACAGAGGAAACGTTGTAAAGTACATCGGCTGTAATGCAGACGAGGGTGACCCCGGTGCATTCATGGACCGTTCTATCCTTGAGGGTGACCCCCACGCAGTTCTCGAGGCTATGGCTATTGCCGGATACGCTATCGGTGCTGAAATGGGTTACATATACGTTCGTGCAGAGTATCCTATCGCTATTGACCGTCTTGAGATCGCTATTAAGCAGGCTCGTGAGTACGGACTTCTCGGTAAGGACATTTTCGGAACAGGCTTCAACTTCGACATTGAGCTTCGTTTCGGTGCAGGTGCGTTCGTTTGCGGTGAGGAAACTGCTCTTATGACCTCTATCGAAGGTCACAGAGGTGAGCCTCGTCCCCGTCCTCCTTTCCCTGCAGTAAAGGGACTTTTCGGACAGCCTACAATCCTTAACAACGTTGAGACTTACGCTAACATTCCTCAGATCATCCTTAATGGCGTTGACTGGTTCCGTTCAATGGGAACAGAGAAGTCTAAGGGTACTAAGGTATTCGCTCTCGGCGGTAAGATCACAAACACAGGTCTCGTTGAGGTTCCTATGGGAACAACTCTTCGTGAGGTTATCGAGGAGATCGGTGGCGGTATTCCTAACGGAAAGAAGTTCAAGGCAGCACAGACCGGTGGACCTTCCGGCGGATGTATCCCCGCTTCTCTTATAGATACTCCTATCGACTACGACAACCTTATCGCTATCGGATCTATGATGGGCTCGGGCGGACTTATCGTAATGGACGAGGATACCTGTATGGTTGACCTTGCCCGCTTCTTCCTTGAGTTCACAGTTGATGAGTCCTGCGGTAAGTGTACTCCTTGCCGTATCGGTACAAAGAGACTTCTTGAGATACTTGATAAGATCATCGCAGGTAAGGGCGAGATGGAAGACCTCGACAGACTCGAGGAGCTTGCAAACTACATTAAGAGTGCCTCTCTCTGCGGACTTGGACAGACTGCTCCTAACCCCGTTCTTTCTACACTTCGTTACTTCAGAGACGAGTATATTGCTCATATCGTTGATAAGAAGTGTCCTGCGGGCGTATGTAAGAGCTTGCTCCAGTACAAGATCGATGCGGATAAGTGTATCGGCTGCGGAATGTGTGCTAAGGTTTGTCCCGCAGACGCAATTGCGAGAACAGACTATATCGCTCCCGGTCACAAGCTTGCTTCCTTCGCTATCGACTCTTCGAAGTGTGTTAAGTGTGGCGCTTGTATGGATGCATGTAAGAAGATCAAGGCAATTTATAAAGATTAAGGAAGGTAACGGTGAATATGGAAACTGTAAAGGTTATTATAAATGGTAAAGAATATGCCGTTCCTGCGGGATCGACAGTTCTTGAAGCAGCAAGAGCTGCTAACATAGATATTCCCACTCTCTGCTACCTCAAGGATATCAACGAGATCGGTGCTTGCCGTCTCTGTCTTGTAGAGGTTTCCGAGGGCGGAAGACCCTTCAGAATGGTAACCGCTTGCGTTTACCCTGTAACTGAGGGTATGGTCGTTAAGACCAACACACCTAAGATCATGCAGTCGAGAAAGACAAACCTTGAGCTTCTTCTCTCGAACCATGACAGAAAGTGTCTCTCCTGCGTTCGCAGCACCACTTGTGAGCTCCAGAAGCTCTGCCTTGAGTACGGTGTTGACGAGCTCAAATTCTCGGGTGAGAAGAATAAGTACGCTATTGACGATGCTTCTCCCATTATAAGAGATAACAATAAGTGTATCCTTTGCCGCCGCTGCGTAGCAACCTGTAAGCACATTCAGGCTGTTGGCGTAATCGGAGCAAACGACAGAGGATTTGACACACACATCGCAAGTGTATTCGAGGCTCCTCTTTCTGAGACCTCTTGTATCAACTGCGGTCAGTGTATCGTATCTTGTCCCGTTGGTGCTCTCTATGAGAGAGACGATACAGACAAGATTCTCGAGGCTATTGCAGATCCTTCTAAGAAGGTTTACATCTGCACAGCTCCTTCCGTAAGAGCTCAGATCGGTGAGTGCTTCGGCTATGAGCCCGGTACTGACTGTGAGGGTAAGATGGTTGCAGCTCTCAAGGCTCTCGGCTTTGACGGCGTATTCGATATGAACCTCACTGCTGACCTTACTATCGTTGAAGAAGCTACCGAGTTCCTCGGCAGAGTTAAGAACGGCGGAGTACTTCCTATGATCACATCTTGCTCTCCCGGTTGGATCAAGTACTGTGAGCACTACTATCCTGAGTTTACTGAGAATCTTTCTACTTGTAAGTCTCCTCAGCAGATGTTCGGTGCACTCGTAAAGACCTACTTCGCAGAGAAGGAAGGCTTCGATCCTAAGGACGTTGTATTCGTATCTGCAATTCCTTGTACCGCTAAGAAGTTTGAGGTCGGCAGACCCGGTCAGTCGGCAGCAGGCGTTCCTGACGTTGATATCGCAGTTACAACCCGTGAGGTTGGCCGTATGATCACAAAGGCAGGTATCGACTTCAGATCACTTGATGACGAAAAGTTTGACGATCCCTTCTCGATAGGCTCGAGTGCAGGTGCTATCTTCGGTGCTACCGGTGGTGTTATGGAGGCAGCTCTCCGTACAGCAGCCGAGGTTATCGAGGGCAAGCCTCTTGAAAAGCTCGAGTTCAGCGAGGTTAGAGGTGTTGAAGGTGTTAAGACAGCTTCTTACAAGCTTGGTGACATCACGCTTAACGTTGCTGTTGCTTCGGGAACAGGTAATGCTAAGAAGGTTCTTGACGCTGTTAAGGCAGGCGAGCTCGACGTTCAGTTCATCGAGATCATGGCTTGTCCCGGCGGTTGCGTAAACGGTGGCGGCCAGCCTATCCAGCCCGCAGTTGTTCGTGCAACAACCGACCTTCGTGCAGTTCGTGCAGCAGTTCTTTACAATGATGACGAAAAGGCAGACCTCCGCAAGTCTCACGAGAACTCCGCTGTTAAGAAGCTTTATGACGAGTACTTCGGTGAACCCAACAGCCACAAGGCTCACGAGATTCTCCACACTCACTACGTAAAGCGCGGTCTTTAATTAAATAAAAATTAAGGCGTTGCCAAACGGCAACGCCTTTTTTTGTTGTATATAAATTGGTATTTGTCGGGGTGAAGTTTAACAAAATCGTTCGTTTTTTCGGGGCGTCGGGGACGTCGCCCCCTACAAGACGAAAGATGTAAAAATCCTCACGGGATAAGGAAAAAACAAAATGATTGTTTGTAGGGGACGACGTCCTCGACGTCCCGCATTTTACACAAACAAACTCACCGATAAATTACCTAAAGGTAGAAACTTCGTTTGCAAAATTTGTAACGCGTATTTATAGATGGGTAAGCTCACAAAAAGAATATTAACTCTCTTTTTCGTAAGCGCGTTTCAGTGCCGCCTCAAAGAATTCTTTGAGGTCGTAGGAACGCCCACTGTCAAACCCAAACTCATTATCAGTATCAATATCAATATCATTATCAATATC
>JAFVSI010000005.1 GCA_017503865.1 Clostridia bacterium
ATTATCTATACTATAAAACTTTGATTGATATAAACATTTTACTGCATACATATCTTTCATAATACTTATCTCCAATCTAATCAACAATTTCTTATTTGTCATTCTGTTTTATCGCCAGTTTCGCCTTTGTATTACAAAGACATAGGACAAAACCCATACCCCTATAATGCTGATTAAATTATATCATAAATCGGCAGAGAAAACAACATCTCTGCCGAAAATGATGTGTCACGGACCGTCGAGGACGCCGGTCCCTACAATTTTGTAAACATCTTTATGAGAAGGAGCCTAATGCCTCTCCTGTTTTTGTGCTTTAAATTATCTAAAGGCAGAAACTTCGTCTGCAAAATTTGAAATACAAAAAACTAATTATTTTTCTTCGCAAAAACGCAGGTGATGAGGGAGAGAAAAAACGATATTCCAACTGTTGCACCGATAATCGTCGGCTCGTTTGAAAAATTCAAAAAAGCAGACACGCTCTGTACCTCGAAATCAAGCGTATTACCGAAAAGCAAAAAATATATCCACACGAATAATGCGTTCAAAACTCCCTGCAAAAGCTTTGAAAAAAAATATCTGCCAAGCGAGAGACCGAGTCCTTCACAAATAGAAATAACTTGAAAATGCACCGAAAGGCCCGACCACCCCACCGCAAAGGCGGTGATAAGAATTGCCACGCTGAGCGGTCGCACGCAAGCGGCAGATGCCGCCCCCGAGGTAAGCTCAAAAAACGAAAAAAGCAAGGCAGAAAAGGACTCGTCAAGCCCCGTGTACGAAACAAGCTCGCCAACCGTTCCCGTAAAGGTAGAGAAAAATACAACGAATGCCGAGACAGAAAGCATAGACAATGCGGCAGAATTTACCGCACCCGAAAAAATTGAAATTCCCCTTTCTTCCGTCTCTTTTTCCTCTTTTTGCAAAGACGAAAACTCTTGTGCTTTTTCACGCGGTCGGCACAAAATATTCTGCCCGACACCTACCAATACCGAGGTTAAAACGGTTATAAAATAAAGGACTACGCCAAACTCGCGGCAACCGAAAAGAGTAACTCCGACGGCACTTATAACGAATGCCGAGCTTGGATTGTTTGAAAAGCAAACGAGCCTCTGTAGCTCCTCAAAGCTTATCTCTCGACGCCTATAAAGCGAAACAGCCGCCCGCGTGCCTATTGGGAACCCGCAAATTATTCCGAGAAGAAATGCGGTCGCCCCCTCGCCTCTCACACCGAAAAGTCTTTGCGAGAATACCCCAAGAGGCTTTGCAAAATAAGACGCCGCTCCCGAACGCACGATAAGCTCCGACACCACCATAAACGGAAAAAGTGAAGGAATGACCACCCTTACACAGAGCCCTAGTCCCCTTTGCATATACTCTATCGCCACGTCGGGAAATCTCATCACAAAAAAGAGCGTAACGATGCTCAAAACAGCGACTGCCAATCCGCCTGCCGAAAAGCGAGCGGCTTTTTTTGTTTTCGTATCCTTCACTCCCAACGAAGTCAAGCAAATTCACTCCCCTCATCATTTTACAAGGCATATTCAGCATAGAATATCATAAGTAATATCGGTAAATTCTACTTTCCTTGTTTGATTTTTATTCCCGATATTTATTATAATTTTACATTCGAGGGATGCGTAATGAAGCAAAAAAAGAATGAGACAGGGCAAAGCCTTGTCGAAAAAATAAACAAAACACTCGACATTTCGCCCGAGGCGTTACCGGGCGGCACGCTCATATCGATAAGCGGGCGGCAAAGCATAAAAGTTGAGGGCAGAGTGAAAATACTTCTCTACTCGCCGGACAAAATAGTCCTCGCTCTCGGCAAGGAAACACTTACTGTCATCGGCAAGCGTCTCCTCTGCTCCGCCTATCACGGCAAAGACATAACACTTGAGGGCTATATATACTTGGTAAGCTTTGAGGGGGATACGGTGTGATGCAGAACCCAATAATCTTTTTGTTCGGCTACAATACCATAACTGCCGACCTCTCCTATGCGGCAAAAATACTCAATCTCTGCGGATTTTACGGTATACCCTACCGCAATCAAAGCTGCAATAACGATAAAATCTCGCTTGAATGCTCGCTCTTCGGCACGGCTCGGCTTTTGAGACTTTGCCGAAAAAACGGAATAGACGTAATCTCGGTGACTCCTCACGGACTTCCGCACCTCATTTTTTCATACCGCCGCAGATACGGCCTTTTAATAGGCTTGATACTTGCAACAGCTCTCGTTTTTCTCTCGGGAAGAGTTCTTTGGGACGTGCGAATTGACGGTGAGGTGAGGCTCAGTGAAAAAGAGGTTATAGATGAGCTTCGTGCCTGCGGCCTCTACGTTGGAATGCCTCTTGATAAAATTGATGCCGACGTTATACAAAACAGGGTGATGATATACTCGGACGACGTATCCTGGATAAGCATAAATCTGTCGGGAACGGTGGCACACGTCGAGATAAGGGAAAGTACAAAGCTACCCGAAGAAGAAAAATCCCCTTCGGTGGCAAATCTTGTTGCCGCAAAGGACGGAAAGATAGCGGGCTTTGAGGAAGTAAGGGGAGATATTACGGTAAAAATAGGTGATTTTGTGCGAGAAGGTGACTTGCTTGTCAGCGGAATACGCGATTCAAAGACTCTCGGCTTTACCTACACCGCCGCCGAAGGCAAGGTATTTGCAGAGGTCGTTGACGAGTACGAGGTGGATATTCCCCTCGAATACGAGAAAAAAGAGTACCTCGGCAACGCATATTGCGAAAAATATATCGTTTTTTTCGGTAAAGAGATAAAAATTTATTCAAATATCAAGAAAAAGACCGAGAGTTGTGATATAATAGATACGGTAGAATACGCAAACGTTCTCTCCCTCGGCGAGCTTCCCTTCGGGATACGCACCGTAAGGTATATTCCATATGAATTCAAAACGGCAAAAAGGAGCGAAAACGAGGCAATAGACCTCGCCTTTTACAAGCTCCGCCTTATCGAAGAGGAGAAAGGAATTTGCGATATACTAAAAAAAGAACTGTCGGGCGAGTTTTTAGGTGGAGCATACAAGCTGAGAAGCAAAACGACCTCACAAAAAAATATTGCTCGGCAAGTAGAGATAGAAATTAACGGTTGATTTTAAATAAAAATCGAGAGGTAAAAGATGGAGCAAAAAACCGTAAAAATACAAAGCTCGGAGATAACCTCACGGGTTTTCGGCAGCTACGACATCAACGTAAGAACGGTCGAAAAAGCGTTCTCCGTAAAGGTCTACAACCGCTCCGATGAGGACGGTGACGCCGTAATGATAAACGGTGAGAATGAGGAAAGCGTAGCTATGGCGGCAGACTGCATAAAATATCTTGCCGATATGGCGAGGTACAACGACTCTCTCTCCGAGCAGCAAGTCATATACGTAATCGATATGGTGCGAGACGGAAAGCAGAGCGAGCTTGCGGTGCTCGAGCAGGGCTGTATTTGCATCACGTCACAGGGAAAGCCTATAAAGGCAAAAACTGTCGGTCAGCGTCACTATGTTGACGGAATAAAAAAGAATACTATCGTTTTCGGTGTCGGTCCTGCGGGCACGGGAAAGACCTTTCTTGCAGTAGCTATGGCGGTAAAGGCACTTCGTGAAAAGCAGGTCACAAGAATCATACTCACTCGCCCCGCAATCGAGGCAGGTGAAAAGCTTGGTTTTTTGCCGGGTGACCTTCAAAGCAAGATAGACCCCTATCTTCGCCCTCTTTACGATGCTCTGTTTGAAATGATGGGGGCTGAAAACTATCAGCGTCACATTGAAAAAGGCACGATAGAGATAGCACCTCTTGCCTATATGCGAGGACGAACGCTTGACGACAGCTTTATAATTCTCGACGAGGCACAAAACGCGAAACCCGAGCAGATGAAGATGTTTTTAACGAGACTTGGCTTTAACTCAAAGGCGGTAATTACGGGCGACCTTACGCAGACAGACCTGCCTTCAACACAAAAGAGCGGTCTTGCCGAGGCGGTAAAGATTCTTGGCGGTGTCGAGGACATTCTCATACACCACTTTACAGACCGTGACGTAGTGCGTCACAAGCTCGTGCAAAAGATAATTCTCGCTTATCAAAAATACGAAAACGAGCTTGCCGAAAAGCGTGATGCCCGTGCAAAGAACAACAATCAAAAAAAGACAAATAAAAACTAAAGGACGGAAAATAAAATGAAAAGACATACGATGATATACTTCAACAATTCGCAAGAGGGACTTGTTTCCTATGCTCTCAAAATGCTCATTCGCCGCTCGGTAATTGCGGCTCTTGATGCCGAGGGCTACGAGAACGATTGCGAGGTCTCGGTAACTCTTACCGACAACGAGGGTATTCACGCCCTCAATAAACAGTATAGAGGAATCGACGCCCCCACCGACGTTCTTTCCTTCCCTCTCGTTGAATACGAGGCAAGTGAAGAGCCGCCGGTTGACAGTGAAAATATGCTTGGTGACATCGTCATCTCGCTCGAGAGAGCTGAAGAACAGGCACAAGAGTTCGGTCACAGCTTCGAGAGAGAGGTCGCATTCCTCACAGTTCACTCAATGCTCCACCTTCTCGGCTACGACCACGTAAACTCCGACGACGAGGAAAAAGAAATGCGTGAGCGTCAGAGAGCAATTATGAAGGACCTCGGTCTTGAAGTAAACTGATAAGGAATTTAAAAATATGAAAAAAACAGGATTTATAGCAATAGTAGGACGTCCTAACGTTGGAAAATCTACACTTATGAACGCCATTCTCGGTGAGAAGGTGGCTATCGTTTCAAACAAGCCGCAGACAACGAGAAACAGAATTATTGGCATACACACAAAGGGTGAAGCACAGTATGTCTTTCTTGACACACCGGGCATTCACAAGCCAAAAAACAGCCTCGGTGAGTTTATGGTAAAGACGGCAAATTCGTCTATGACGGACGCCGACGCGGTTATTCTCGTGGTTGACGTATCGAAGGAGATTTCAACTGTCGAGGAAAACGTAATCAAGTACCTAAAGCAGTCGGGACTTCCCTCTATAATAGCACTCAACAAGGTCGACCTCTGCCGCCGCGAGCAGATTGCCGAAACTATTGCGGCATACTCGAAGGCACACGATTTCGATGCCTTTGTGCCGATTTGTGCAAAGAACGGAAAGAACGTAGGTGAGCTTCTTGACGAGTGCGAGAAATTCCTTTCGGAGTCCGACTGGTTCTTCCCCGAGGATATGGTGACAGACCAGCCCGAGAGACAAATGGCGGCGGAGATAATCCGTGAAAAAATACTCCGCACACTCGACAAGGAAGTTCCTCACGGAACAGCGGTAGTTATCGAGGAATTCAAGGACGAGGGTTCGCTCGTTCGCATCCGTGCCGAAATATTCTGTGAAAAGGCTTCGCACAAGGGTATCATCGTCGGCAAGGGCGGAGCGTCTCTCAAGCTCATAGGAACTTACGCACGCGAGGACCTCGAGAAAATGCTCGGCACAAAGGTTTATCTTAACCTCTGGGTAAAGGTCAAGGAAAACTGGCGTGAAAGTGCAAGAACTGTCGGCAACTTTGGGTATAACGAGGAGTAATAAGATACGGTTTTTATGCGGGGAGCCCCCTCATCAAAAACTTTTTAATAATTTTTTGTAAATGCAGTTTGTGACTCAATCGCTTCGTATAATTTCGATAGAGTCACAAATATCACCTCTACTGTAAAAAACATTTGAAAGTTTTTGTGCCACTTTTTTCAAAAAGTGGCGAAAGAAACGCAGAAAGGAGCTTGTCGTGAGAGGAACAACTGACGGACTTGTAATAAGAGAGACGGCTGTGGGCGAGAGCGATAAGCTCATTACGGTACTCACAAGGGACAAAGGAAAAATACTTATCTCGGCAAAGGGTGTTCGTTCGCAAAAGAGCAAGAACACGGCACTTTGCCGTCCCTTTGTTTTTGCCAATTTTGAATACTATGAAAAGGGCGGTCGCTATTGGCTTTCTTCGGGCTCTATAAACGACAGCTTTTTCGGTCTCAACGCAGATGTCGAAAGCCTTGCCCTTGCCTCGTATATTCTTGACATAACGAACGAAATATCGGGCGAAAACTCGCCCGATGATACCTTGCTCCGCACGGTACTTAATACACTTTTTGCTATTGAGAAAAAAATACGTCCGCTCGAGCAGATAAAGGGTTCTTTCGAGTTTTTTGCCGCCGCACACAGCGGATTTTCACCCGACCTTTGTCAATGTGAAAAATGCGGACAAGCTAAGGCTGAGGCTTTCTACCTTGACGTTATGAACGGCTCTCTCATCTGCTCTGCCTGCCTTTCGTCAAAAAAGCTTCCTCTCACCGAGGAAATAACCGAATACGACAGGTTTGCAACAAAAAACATTCTCATTCCCATATCACTTGACGTAATCAAAGCAATACTCTACGTCACGTCAGCAGAGCCAAAAAGGATCTTTTCCTTTGCCCTCTCGAAAGACGAGGCTATAAATGAGTTCTCCCACGTAGGTGAGATATATTTGCAAAATCACCTTGAGCGAGGCTTTGAGTCGCTCGAGTTTTACAAGATGGTCACAAAGCCTGTGACCGATAAAAAACAAAACTAACCCTCTTTTAAAAGCTTTTAGAAAGGAACTTTTATGAGCATATCGGAAAAGAGTTTAAAAACTCTCGAATTTGATAAAATACGCCTGATGCTGTGTGAAGTATGTCACACGTCGGGTGCCAAAAAGCTTGCCGAAGAGCTCTCTCCCGTAAGTGAGCCCGAACTTGTAAGGAAACGTCAGGCTCGCACAACGGATGCCCTTCGCCTTTATGATGACAAGGGCACGCCGCCCTTTGGGCACGTTGTTGATATCGCTCCCATATGCGAAAGAGCACAAAAGGGTGCAACTCTTACGGCAAGAGAGCTTCTCGATGCGGCATCTCTCTTCCGCTCTGCAAGGCTTTTACGCGAATATATTATTTCAAATAAGCATTTCGACACGGTGCTTGACGAGACATTTATGCTCCTCACGCCAAACCGTTATATTGAGGACGCTATCTTTCGTGCTATAATATCCGAGGATATGATAGCTGACGAGGCAAGCACGGCTCTTGCCGACATTCGTCGCAAAATGCGTGCCTCAAACACAAAAATAAAGGACACTCTCGCAAAATATATAAGCGGCTCGTATTCAAAATATCTTCAGGACAACATCGTCACTATGAGAAACGGAAGATACGTCGTACCCGTAAGAGCCGAATGTAAAAACGAGATAAAGGGACTTATACACGATACCTCATCGTCGGGTGCTACAATTTTCGTCGAGCCTATGGCGGTAGTCGAGGCAAATAACGAGCTTCGTATGCTTGCCTCTCGTGAGGAGCACGAAATAGAAAAAATACTTTCGACCTTCTCGGGAGAGATCAGCACGGCATCCTCTTCCCTTCTCGCAAATTATGAAAACATTACGGATATTGCCTTTGCCTTCGGCTGTGCCGAGCTTTCCGCAAAACTTTCGGCACGCGAGCCGATAATTTCGGATAAAAAAACAATTTCGCTTATAAAGGCAAGACACCCCCTCATAGACAAGGATTCTGTCGTGCCGATAAGCGTCAGTCTCGGTGACTCATTCGACACTCTCGTTATAACGGGACCTAACACGGGCGGAAAGACGGTAACTCTTAAAACCCTCGGACTTTTTGCCATTATGGCACAGTCGGGACTTCATATTCCCGCAGACGAGGGCTCGACACTTCCTACCTTTGACAAGATCCTCGTTGACCTCGGCGACGAGCAAAGCATTGAGCAGTCGCTCTCTACCTTCTCGTCTCATATGGTCACGATAATTGACATAATCAAGCAAAAAAATTCCCGCTCGCTCGTGCTTTTCGATGAGCTCGGTGCGGGAACCGACCCCGTTGAAGGTGCGGCACTTGCCGTTGCGGTGATTGAAAACGTGAGAGAGGCGGGGGCACTTTGTGCCGCCACCACGCACTACAGCGAGCTAAAATCCTATGCACTCGACACGGACGGTGTTTGTAACGCATCCTGCGAGTTCGATGTTGACACCTTAAGACCTACCTATAAGCTCATTATCGGCACACCGGGAAAATCAAATGCTTTCGCAATTTCCGAAAAGCTCGGACTTCCCCACGAGATAATAGAACGTGCATCAAACTACGTCAGCAGTGAAAACAAGCAGTTTGAAAAGGTCATAGGAGAGCTTGAGGCTTCTCGCTTCGAGGCGGACAAGCGTCTTTCAGAGCTTGAGGCTATGAAGGCTGAATATGAGGCTTTCAAAAATGAATCCGAGGCAACCATAAGGAAACGGCTTGCAGAATCTAAAAAGACAGTCGAGGATGCTCAGCAAAAGGCGAACGCGATGGTCGAGAGTGCAAAAATATCGAGCGATTATATTCTTGAGCAGATGGACAAGGTTCGCCGTGCAAAAGAAAGCGAAAAGCTATCCGAGGAGCTTGAGGATGCGAGAAAATCAATACGCGAGCATCTAAGGCAAAACTCGGGTAAATACAATCCCGTTGAAATCAGAAAAAATGACAAGGATTACAAGCTTCCCCGCCCCCTCAAAAAAGGCGACGAGGTGCTTATCGTAAGTCTTGACAAGGTGGCAACCGTCACAGAAGACCAAAAGGGTGGCTCAAAAATTTCGGTGCAGGCAGGAATTATCAAAACAAAGGCAGATATTTCCGACCTGCGTTTGATAGAAAATAACAACGCTCCGCAATATATCGACTCAAAGACCAAAAAACGCACTCCCACATCAAGCTTTGGCGTTTCGGTCAGCAGAGATTTTAAGGACGAGATAGACCTGAGAGGTCTTACGGGCGATGAGGCTTGGTCAAAGGTGGATAAATACCTTGATGAGGCAACCGTATCAGGCTTTCATACTGTACGTCTTATTCACGGCAAGGGTACTGGAGCTCTTAAAAATGCTCTATGGCAGTATCTCAAGGGCGATAGAAGAATCGCAAGTTTTAGGATAGGTCAATACGGAGAGGGCGACGGCGGCGTTACAGTTGTGGAGTTGAGGTAAGATTTCCACAAATAATTGTTCTATATTTGTTAATAATTATAGAAATAACACCTCTCTTTTTATGCAATCTTCCCTTTTGCGACGACAAGCAAAAAAATATGACAAAAAGACTTGTTTAAAATTCGGTTTTGTGATATAATTATTATGTCAAAAAAATGAATATCCATCAACGGAGGTTTATATGAAGGAATCAACTTACGCAGAACTCAGCGTAATAGGTATGAAAGGCTGTGAGGAGTTCGCCGCAAGAGTGGACTACTACTTAAAGGAGTGGCGTCGACACGGTGGCGAGGAGACTTTCCTTGTAGACGTTGACTGCCCGAGATTCAGCTCAGGCGAAGGAAAGGGCGTACTTCACCAGTCGCTTCGCGGACACGACCTTTACATTATTTGTGATATGTTCAATCACGGCGTTACTTACAAGATGTACGGTCAGACAGTACCTATGAGTCCCGATGACCATTACGCAGACCTTAAGCGTATAATTGCCGCTAATGCAGGTAAGGCAAAGAGAATTTCGGTAATTATGCCTATGCTCTACGAGGGCAGACAGCATAAGAGAATGCATCGCGAGTCGCTCGACTGTGCAGTAATGCTGCAAGAGCTCGTCAATATGGGTGTTACAAATATCATCACATTTGACGCTCACGACCCCAGAGTGCAGAATGCTATTCCCCTTTCAGGCTTTGACGACGTAAAGCCTACCTACCAGATGATAAAGGCACTCGTTCGCAGCGTGCCGGATATATCTCTTAACAAAGAGGACCTTATGATAATCTCACCCGACGAGGGAGCTATGCAGAGATGTATGTTCTTCTCCTCGGTGCTTGGCGTTGATATCGGTATGTTCTACAAACGCCGTAACTACTCGGTAGTTGTAAACGGAAGAAATCCCATTGAGGCTCACGAGTACCTCGGTAATGACCTCACCGACAAGGACGTTATAATAGTTGATGATATGATCTCCTCGGGTGAATCCCTCCTTGATGTTGCTCTCCAGCTAAAGCAGAGAGGTGCTAAGAGAATTTTCGCATTCACGACCTTCGGTCTTTTCACAGACGGATTTGCTAAGTTTGACAAGGCGTATGCCGACGGTATTATAAACAAGGTGTTCTGTACAAACCTCGTTTACCGTCAGCCTGAGCTTCACTCCCGCGAGTGGTTCGTTGAGGTTAATATGTGCAAGTACGTTTCCTACATTATCGACACACTCAACCACGACGCAACTATAAGCGACCTGCTTAACCCCGTTAAGCGTATCCATACTCTTATGGAAAAGCACAAAAAACAGCAGGCTAAGCAGCTCAAGATGGAGTTTGATGACTAAAATAAATATTTAAACTTAAATAAGGAGAAGTCTTTGACTTCTCCTTATTTTGAAATTACACTGAAATATCTAATAGAAAAAGGAGATTTTTTATAATGAAGAAAACGAACGGTGTCGGCATATTTCTCGCAATACTTGCCGCAACACTTTATGCTATAAATTCACCTTTTTCTAAGCTCTTGCTTGATTATATGCCACCAACGCCTTTGGGCGTGGTTTTTTATTTCTCGACTCACCAAGCGACAAAAAGCAACATATATTGTAGTAGGAGTATGATGTAATCTACTCCAAATTTCGTTATATCCGCTTAGGCGGTACGGAGACTAACAATATGAAAAGAGATAGCTATGAATGCTCTGCCGAGCTTGGCTCGGTGACAGAGGCGATGAAAGCCCAAAGGGTACTTGCCGCCGCCGCAATACCGTCGGAAATAATCAAGAGCGAGGGTGGGCGGCACCGTGGCTGTGTCTTTGGAATAGGCTTTTCTTGTGCACAGACCAACAACGTTCGTGCGGTGCTATCGTCGGCAAGAATAACACCGAGAGGCTGGAAAACTTAGTATGATATACCTTGACAATGCGGCAACGACCTTCCCAAAGCCGCCCGAGGTCGCAAGAGAGGTCTTTCGCTGTATGACGCAATATTGCGGAAATCCGGGCAGAGGCGGACATTCGCTCTCACTTGCGGCAGCGAAAAAGGTATATGAGTGCCGCCTCGCTATTGCAGACCTCATCGGCTGTGCGGAGCCTGAATCAATAGTTTTTACTGAAAACACCACGCACGCCCTCAATCTCGTTATCAAGGGACTTCTCAAAAAGGGCGACCACGTTATAATCTCCGATATGGAGCATAATTCGGTGCTTCGCCCGATAGCCAAGCTTGAAAGCGAGGGAGTTATCGAATATAGCGTATTCCCTACGAGGACTCTTGACGATAGACGAAATCCCACTCTTATTTGTGCGGGAATTGCAAGGCGTATGAGAAAAAACACACGTGCCGTTATATGCTCCCACGCCTCGAATATATGCTCAGCCGCTTTACCGATTGCAGAAATAGGTGCGTTTTGCAAGAGGTATGGGCTCCTGTTTATCGTAGACGCGGCACAGTCGGCAGGACACTTGCCGATAGATATGCAAAAAATGAATATCGATGCCCTTTGTGCCCCTGCCCATAAGTCACTTTACGGCCCGCAGGGAGCAGGATTTTTAGCACTTGCACCGTCCTTGTCGGAGATGCTTGACACACTAAGCGAGGGCGGCAACGGGGTAAATTCCTTCGATACCTTTATGCCGCAAAGACCGCCCGAAAGATATGAGGCGGGGACTCTTCCCACACCGTCGATTGCGGGACTTGTTGAGGGCATAAATTTTATAAAGCACATTGGCATAACCACCATTTGCGACTACGAAAGAGACTTGTACGTGTATGCACGTGAATTGCTCGCGAATTCTCACGGAGTCGAGGTATATGCCAAAAATCACGAGGGTGCAGTCATACTTTTCAACAAGAACGGAAAAACTCCCGAGGAAGTAGCGGGATTTCTCGACTCAAAGGGAATCTGCACTCGGGCGGGATTTCACTGTGCTCCCCTTGCCCACAAAACGCTCGGCACCGACACTACGGGGGCTGTAAGGGCGAGTTTTGGTATATTTACAAGGAAAAGTGATGTCGAAACGCTTGCAAAAGCCTTGTCGGAGATAAAATAAAAGCAGCTCGCAAAAGGCGACTTCTCATAAGGAAGTTTGACTTTATCGTGAATTTGATATGCTGTAATCAAATAATAAGCCCCAACAGATTTTCAAAATCTGTTGGGGTAATTTTATTTTGTTCTGTTCGATAAATTGGAATTTATCAATCTAAATCAATATTAATCTCGTATTGGTCATCAATGAGAATAAAGTTTACATTATGCTTTTTCGCAAGGGCGAGGACTTCCGCATTATCTTTCAAAACGCTCTCAATGGTACACCATTCATCATCCAAACGATTTTCAATGACTTTTGCATATTTCTTTATGTCAGCAAAGTGATTTTCGATATATTCCTCACTCATTATAAGACAGTAATATTTGATGCTTTCAAGATATTCGGAGTCAAAGTCTTTCTGCCAATCGAATGGAATATAGCAACCTTCGACAATTAAGTTCTGATTATTCTCAATAGCAGTTTTTATCATTTCACGAACAATCGGCCACAGATATTCGACTAATTCCGTATCGTCCATAGGGGTAAGTTCTGTATTACCACTACGTATTAAGCCCATTTTTAGATGGTCTATTGACAGATAAGGATATTTATATTTCTCAAGTAATTTCTGAGCAAGGGCAGTTTTACCCGTATGTGATGCTCCAGTAATTAAAACAATCATTATCTCACCTACAAATTCTTATTTATCGTTCGGTTTTATCGCAAGTTTCGCCTTTGTATTACAAATGCTTCGGGCAATGCCCATACCCCTAAGGTCGCACTCGTCCAAAGGCTCCCTTGTGTAAAGGGAGCCTTTTTGTTAGTCCCATTATAACATAAATCGGCAGAGAAAACAAGTTCTCTGCCGAAATTTATGTGCCGTGGACCGTCGAGGACGCCGGTCCCTACAATTTGCAAACTTCCTTATGAGAAGGAGCGTAAAGCGAGCTGCTTTTATTTTAAATATTAAACATGAGGTCGCCGTAGTTTGGCAAGGGCCAATACTCGCTGGCGGTGAGAGTTTCCATCTCGTCAACGAAGGAACGGAGCTTTTCCATAGCGGGAATAACCACTCCCACGTACTTCTCTGCTCTCTTTTCGGCGTTCTCTGTCTCTGCCGCGTCCTTCTCAGCCTTCTTAAGCTCCTCAAGGGCTCTGTATGCCTTTGAATTAAGAGTCGAGAGCTTTGTAACGATATCTCTTTCGACTGAGCAGTTGACGTTTTCTATCATCTGCTTCTTGATAACTGCCGTCTCTGCCACCTTTGCAACGTAAGCATTTACCGCAGGGATAATATCTCTCGTTGCCATTTCTATCATTGTAAGAGCCTCGATATTAACTATCTTCGAGTAGTTCTCAAGAAGGATTTCCTGACGGGAACGTACCTCGACCTCGCTCATAACACCGTGTCTCTCGAAAAGCTCGATATTTTTCTTATCGGCAAATCTCTTATAAGCGTCAACCGAATTTGCAAGGTTAAGAAGCCCTCTCTTTTCTGCCTCTTCCTTCCATTCCTCGGAATATCCGTTACCCTCGAAGATTATACGCTTGTGTGCCGCAAAGGTCTCGCGAATAAGCTTTGTTATCTCGGCACGAACGTCCTCTACCTTCTCGAGTCTGTCAGCGAACTGTCTGAAGCTCTCGGCAACCGTTGTGTTAAGCACAACGTTTGGCATTGCTATATTCTGAGACGAGCCGAGCATACGGAACTCAAACTTGTTACCTGTAAAGGCAAAGGGAGAAGTTCTGTTTCTGTCGGTAGTATCCTTGCGGAAGGTAGGAATCGAGGGGATTCCGAGGTCCATCATAGGAGCTTTCGAGCCAACGTAATTCTTGCCGTCAACGATAGCGTCAATTATTTCAACAAGCTCCTCGCCCACGAATATCGAAACTATTGCGGGGGGTGCCTCGTTTGCACCGAGACGGTGGTCGTTACCCGCATGAGCGACCGATATTCTCATAAGGTCCTGATATTCGTCAACTGCCTTTATAATAGCGGCAAATACGAGAAGGAACTTTATGTTTTCGGCAGGTGTCTTTCCGGGATCGAGAAGATTTCTTCCGTAATCGGTACCAACCGACCAGTTGTTGTGCTTACCCGAACCGTTTACTCCCTTATAGGGCTTTTCGTGCAAGAGACAAACAAGATTGTGCTTCTCTGCAATCTTCTTCATATACTCCATTATGAGCAAATTCTGGTCAACCGCAATATTTGTAGTCGAATATATGGGAGCAAGCTCGTGCTGTGCGGGAGCCGCCTCGTTGTGCTTGGTCTTGGAGTTTATACCAAGAGTCCAGAGAGCCTCGTCAAGGTCTGTCATATATGCACTTATACGGGATTTTAAAGGCCCGAAGTAGTGGTCCTCAAGCTCCTGTCCCTTAGGTGCGGGAGCACCGAAGAGCGTTCTTCCCGTAAAGATAAGGTCTTTACGCTTATCGTAAAACTTCTTGTCAATTATAAAATATTCCTGCTCTGCACCGACGGTTGTAGTGAGTCTCTGCGTTCTCTCGTCGCCAAGCAGACGGAGAAGACGAATTCCCTGAGCACTTATTGCGTCCATTGAACGAAGCAAGGGCGTCTTTGTGTCGAGTGCCTCGCCCGTATATGAGCAAAATGCGGTAGGTATGTAAAGTGTTCCGTCCTTAACGAAGGCATAGGAAGCAGGATCCCACGCAGTATACCCTCTTGCCTCAAAGGTAGCACGGAGACCGCCACTCGGAAAAGATGAAGCATCGGACTCGCCCTTGATAAGCTCCTTGCCCGAAAACTCCATAACCACCTTGCAGTTGCCAACAGGGGAAATGAAGGAATCGTGCTTCTCTGCTGTAACGCCCGTAAGGGGCTGGAACCAGTGGGTATAGTGTGTAGCGCCCTTTTCTATCGCCCAGTCCTTCATAGCGTTTGCCACAGTATCGGCGACAGATGCATCAATCATTCCGCCCGTAGCGATGGTTTTTGTTATTGATTTATACACTTCCTTTGGCAGACGCTCTCTCATAACGTCATCGTTAAAGACCATATTGCCAAACATTTCAGGAACGTTCTTTATCATTTAAAACTCCTTTTTTACATAGTACCCTATTATATAATTTCATTATAAACCACATTAAAAATTTTGTCAAGATATTGCTTTTTTAATTTATTGTGTTATAATGTTTTTGGTATATTATTTATTTGTATAAAAGCGAAAGGAATAATAATTATGATCAGACTTCAAGCTCACAGAGGTGTTTCGGCAGAGTGTCCCGAAAACACGATGCCCGCCTTTATCACAGCTATCGAGCAGGGCTACAATGCTATTGAAACCGACGTTATGGCAACGAAGGACAATAAGCTCGTTCTTCACCATGACGTAACGATAAACCGAACGGCAAGACGTAAAGACGGAAGTGCTGTCGGTGCTTCTCTCCCACTTGCTTGTCTTACTTACGAGGAGCTTCTCGAATATGACTTCGGTATAGCTTACCACAAAAAATATGCAGGCACAAAAATCCCGCTTCTCGAGGATCTTTTGAAGCTTGCAAAGAAAAATGGTGTTGAGATAAAGATCGACGCTAAGTTCGTAAAACTTCCCGCCGACGCAAAGGCAGCTCTCTTCGAGCTTGTCCGTGAGTATGAGGAGATTGTCGCCCTCACGGTAAACGATATTGAAACACTCAAAGAGGTTCGTGAGCTTTTCCCGAATGTTCATATCCACTACGGCAGAGTTTACACAAAAGAGACAATAGAAGAAGCCGCAAAGCTCGTTCCCGCCGACAAGGTTACCTTCTGGCTCCCCTACAATAACGAGAGAACCTCTTACGTCACCGTTCCCTTTATAAATGAGGAGCTTGCAAAAACGGCTAAGGAGCACGGCTCACTTGCCGTTTGGAATCTTGTAAATTACAAGGAGCTCGCTGCTGCCGAGGCTTTCGGTGCCGACACTATCGAGACAAACGGACAGATAAAGCACGAGCAGAATGTGGGCGTTCTTTCCGATATGCACACACACAATAAAAATTCGCACGATGCGAATTGCGAGATAAGACCTATGGTTGAAAAGGCTATCGAGCGTGGTCTTAGCTATATGGCTGTAACCGACCACTGCGACGTATTCCTCTGCGAGGACGACCGCAGCCTCGATATGTGCTCTCACCTCATAACTGCCGCAAAGGAAGCTGACGAATTAAATGCCGAGCTTGGCGACAAGTGCTATGCACTTCGCGGCGTTGAGCTTGGCGACGGAATCTGGCTCCCCGATATTGCAGAAAAGGTTATCGGCTGTCTTGACTATGACGTAATAGTCGGTGCCGTTCACGCAGTAAAATGTACTGTGGCTGACGGTCAGGTAGGAATGAAGAGAGCCTTCTCGCAAATAAAATACGATGAGATAACCGATGACCAGATGGATGAGTTGCTTAACAGCTACTGCGACGACCTTCTCACAATGGTCGAAACGCTTGATATCGACATTATGGCTCACCTTATCTGCCCCACAGGTTACCCTCTCCGCCGCTTTAATAAATTCTACGATATGGCACCCTATAAGGCAAAGATAGAAAAGATACTCCGTGCTATAATCCGCAAGGGTATCGCATTTGAGGTAAACGCTGCTCTCTTCCTTGAGATTGACGGCAAGCAGCCTAACCTCTTTGTCTTCGAGATGTTCCGTGACCTCGGCGGTCACCTTATCACCGTAAGCACAGATGCTCACTCGCCCGGTGCCGTCGGCAACGGACTTGCAGAGAGAGTACAGTGGATAAAGGATATGGGCTTCCGCAATATCTTCTACTTCAAGGATAGAAAGGCAATCCCCTGCACTATTAAATAAAATAAAAAGTCTCCCGCAAAAGTCGGGTTCTCATAAGGAAGTTTGACGCTGTAAACAAATAATTATCGCCGACAGAAAATCTGCCGGCGATTGTTTTATTCTGTTCGATAAATTGTAATTGGACGGCATGTTATCTCTGCTTCTTGCTTTTTTCAATTGCGATACTGGAAGTAATGGCATAAATAAGTATGATTATGATAACCACTCCCGCAATGTAAGTTATCCAGCCAGCATCAAAAAGTGTTGCAAAGCCTATAAGCAAAAATGTAATACCCATAAGAAAAAACACAATTGCAGTCTGACGATAATAGGGCTTTTTATTCATTGTTTCCCGTTCTTTTTTGGATGCATAAATATAGGCATTATTAAACAGAAATCCTTTTTCCAGAAAAGAGCGGATGCTCAAAATAAATAAAAATAACGAAACCATAACAAGTGCAATTGCAACGATGAAATCTCCCATTACTGAATAACCCTCCAAATTCTTATTTATCGTTCTGTTTTATCGCCAGTTTCGCCTTTGTTATACAAAGGCATCGGGCAAAGCCCATACCCCTAAAGCTTTACGAGGGCGTCCAAAGGCTCCCTCCGGGAGGGAGCTCCCGACGGAGTAGGGTGAGGGAGAGCGCGTTACAATGAAGTCAGTACAAATCTAAAGTCACGCAGTCTCCTTCCGTCACGGCTACACCGTGCCACCTCCCTCTCGGAGGGAGGCTTTTTTGTTAGCTCCATTATAACACAAATCGGCAGAGAAAACAACATCTCTGCCGAAAATGATGTGTCACGGACCGTCGAGGACGCCGGTCCCTACAAATTTGTAAACATCTTTATGAGAAGGAGCGTAATGCGGGAGACTTTTTTTGTCTATTAAAGATTCAAAAACACGAGAGCTATTGCTCCTATAAAAAGTCCTGTCCATCTGTAAGGGCTTATCTTTTCTCGGTAAAAAACTGTTGAAAATAAAATGGTAAGTATAAGTCCTCCAACAGCAATTCCCGGGAAAATAATACTCTCCGAAAGAGAGGTCGAGATAAGAAGCAAAATAAGAAGATTAAGGAGTGCACTGCTCACTCCACCCACAATGGGATAGACTAACGATGCCTTCTTAACGTCTCGTAGCTTACATCTTTGACCGAAAAACAAAAAGCCGAGACAAACAATAAAGGATATGGCGACGCCCAAAACCATAAAAGCATTTTTATATTTCTCATCAAATGCCATTTGCTGATATTTTTGGATTATCGAACACCCTGCATTTCCCACAAGGAGCATTGAAGCGAATAAAATCCATTTGAGCGAAAGAGACACCTTTTCATCTTTGCCACTCCTAAAACAAAGGTAAAGAGCTACGACTATAAGGATAATTCCTATAATTATGTTAATCTCAATCGGTGTTTTCCAAAATAAAAATCCCCAAAAGGCAACACCCACAAGCGAAAGATTCTTTACAAAAGCAGTAAGCGAAACAGAGCCCACTTGGTATGCCTTGAACATTCCAACCATAGCAACGGTATAAGATACACCATAGCCTATGGAATAAGGAATCACACCTACGTCAAATTCGGTATCAAAAAGGAATATGACGAGCCAAGAGACAAGTGCCGCTGCCGTAACTATTGCTGAATATAGGGATGACGTATTTTTCACATCCTTATTTTGCTTGCCAAATGCCGAACTCATAATGCTGAGCAGTGCAGATGAGGACATCGCAAAAATGAGATATAAATATTCCATAGCTTAGTTTACTTTCACCTCGGTCGTTTTATCTTCAAGATGCTCTGTAAAGCCCATAAGAGTAACGGTTGCCCCTCCGTTTTCGTACTCGGTTACCGTGATAGATGCATTCGAGGCACGGGGCACGTCCGTAATCCTTTCGAGAGGGATATCGAGCCAAGAGGCAAGCAGATTTCTTATTACGCCACCGTGAGTTGCCACCATAACGGTCTTGCCCTCGTTTTTCTCTGCAATTTCGCAAAAAGCACGAACGGCTCGCTTCCTAACGTCAGCATAGCTTTCTCCACCGTCAAAGTGTGAAAGTCCGGGTGATGTTTCGTAAATAGCCAAGCTTTTGGGATATTTTTCTCTAACCTCATCAAAGGTCATTCCTTGCCAAAAACCAACATCTACTTCGTTGAGGTCTTTTCTTCTCTTTACCTCTTTTGAGAGTGCCTTCGCAACGGGCAGAGCCGTATCGTAAGCACGGCAGAGCTCACTTGAATATATCTCGTCAACCGTGAAATTTTCAAGTATGTATTTTGCGGCAGCTTCCGCTTGTGCAAAGCCTATCTCGTCAAGCGGAACGTCAAGCTGTCCCGTGAATATTCCGTCCTTGTTCCCGAGACTAAAGCCGTGTCTTACTATAATAAATTTTACCATACTTCACCCTTCAAAACAAAACATTCACGCTCATTTTATCACCAAAAAAATATTTGTCAAGCGATTTGCGAAAATTTAAAAAAGATAAAAAAAGCAGACGACAAAATCGTCTGCTTTTTTTATATTTATTCAGCATACCCCGGACCGTAAACAGCTGCTACCGCCTCGTGAGCCGCCGCTTGAAGAATTGCTATCTTTTCTTCGCTCAGCTCATAGGTAGGACGCCAGGTGTTACCTATACAGCTCTTGCCCATAAGAACCTCGTACCATACGCAAGCGTTAAGGTACTGACCGCCACCGATATCTCCATCGTGGTAGTAGTCACCCTCGCCGTTGTTTATAGCAAGACGCTGACAAAGAGTAGTACCAACTATCTCACTCTTTCTAGCTATCTCCCAAGCATCGCCAGAGGGCATAATTCTAACGTTGTTCTCCTCAGCAACCGCATATGCAACCGCCTTGTTGACGTTATACATACTTGTTCTATGCTCTACGTCATTCATCTGCTGATCCTCGCTCTTGTCCTTGCCATAGCCGATCTCATTCGCCCAAGTCTGGTTCCAGTAAAGTGTAGCATTAGGATAATTTTCCTTTATGTAATCATACATCTCCTTGGCAGGAGCCAAATTGAGCTTCAAGGCATTCTCAACGTCACCGAGAATAGCATAGGGGCTGCAACTACCCTGAATAGAGATAACGTCCCACTCGCCCTTAAGCTTTTTCTCTGCATACTCAAGTGTTTCCTTGGTGGTAAGCTTGGATATTTCTCTACGCTCCTTGCTATTTGTAACGAACAAGGTAGCGATTCTCGTATCATTTTTAAGACTGTTTAAGTGCTCGGAAATCTTCGCACCCGACTTGTAAAGGTTAGCAACCGTGAGCTCGTAACCGTCAGCCTCGGCTATTCCGCAAAGCTCCTCAACGTAGTAGTAACAAAATGAGTTACCGATCATCAAAATGTTCTTCACTTCTTTATCCTCTCTCTCAATATAAATATCTGAGGTAGTCTCTTCCCCTGCATCGGGAGCATTTGTTGATTCTTCGTCCGGATTTCCGCCTTTGCCGGGAACGTTTGCTACCGTGCCACACGCACTAAGGGTCATTACCAAAATCAATAACAATGCTACAAGCTTCAAAAAATTTGATTTCATATTGTTCTCCTTATTAAATAGTTTGCTTTATCAGTTTACCTCATTTAAAACAAATTGTCAACAAAAAAACGGAGAATTTGAAAATTCTCCGTTTTAATTTTTTATCTTTCCCCTATGGGCGTGTAATCCCTAACACCTGCGATGCACTTATACGCAGGACGGATTATTCTCTTGCTCGTCTCAAACTCCTCGATACGGTGAGCACACCAGCCCGCAACTCTCGCTATTGCAAATAGGGGGGTGTACATCTCAACGGGAATGTCGAGCATACGGTAAACAAGTCCTGAATAAAGGTCAACGTTTGCACACATCGGCTTATTTGTTCCCTTGTACTCATTGAAGAGCGTGGGAGTGAGATGCTCGATAGCTTCAAGAAGCCTGAAATCATCACCGTAGCCCTTATCGTAAGCGAGCTTCTCGGCATACTTTTTGAGCATTACCGCACGGGGATCGCTCTTTGTGTAAATAGCGTGTCCCATACCGTAAACGAGTCCGCTTCCGTCATACGCTTCACCGCGAAGAATTTTATTAAGGAATGCGGCTATCTCCTCGTAATCGTTGACGTCCTTGATGTTCGCCTTGATACAGTCGAACATATTTTGAACCTTTATGTTCGCTCCACCGTGAAGAGGGCCCTTGAGAGAGCCGATAGCAGCGGCAATAGCCGAATATGTATCGGTTCCCGACGAGGAAAGAACTCGGCAGGTAAAGGTAGAGTTGTTACCGCCACCGTGCTCTGCGTGAATTACCATACAGGTATCAAGAAGTCTCGCCTCTTCCTCGGTATATTTCTTGCTTGAACGGAGAACTCGAAGGAAATTCTGTGCCGTTCCTATATCGTCGTGAGGCTTGTGAAGATTAAGGCTCTTCTCAAAATATACGTTGCGGTAGACTGCGTAAGAGTGTGCCGCTATAATGGGAAGTCTTGCGATTATCTCTATACACTGACGAACGACGTTTTCAAGGCTCGTGTCGTCGGGATTTTCGTCATAGGAATAGAGGGCGAGAATACTCGTTGCCATCTTGTTCATAATGGAACGGCTCGGTGCCTTCATAATAACGTCCTCGGTAAATCTTGGGGGTAAGTGACGCTTTGCCGCAAGAAGTGCACAAAACTCGTCAAGCTCCGCCTTTGTGGGAAGCTTGCCGAAGAGCAAGAGATAGATACACTCCTCAAAGCCGTATCTGTCCTCTGCCGCATAGGAATCGACAAGCTGTGCCATATCGTATCCACGATAGAAAAGCTGTCCCTTGTCGGCTACTCGTTCACCCTCGTTAAGAAGATATCCGTGTGCGTTTCCTATATTAGTAACGCCCGCCATAACACCCGTGCCATCGTTGTCACGAAGTCCTCTCTTGACCTTGGGGTTTGCAAACGCCTCGGCTGAGATGGTATATGCGGCTTTAGCCTGATCTATGCACTTTTCGACTAATTCATTATTACCGTTTTTCATTTCAAGCTCATTCATCGGTAATCACCTCGCACAAATAAAAAAATATTTGACAAATATTATATCACTTTTTTTCGCGTTTTGCAATAGGTAAAACGCAAAAAATGCCCGTGCCTATTTGGCACGGGCTATTTTTCTGTCAAGAAATAAACAAAAGCAGGGCAAGAAGCACGATAACGTCCTCATTGTTGTCGCTTTGAGAAATAAGTAAGATAAGGGCAATTATAAGGATTTCCTCAAAGCCTATTCCACCCCGAAAGAGCCTTGAGGCGTTAAGCCCGAAGCGAGACGTGCCTCGCGGCAGAGCACCGACCTCAAGCGTCTCTGCGTCCTCCGTCTTTTCAGTTTTTTCTTCCGATTTTGCTGCAACCTCAATCTCTTCCTCTTTTACCGTTTCTTCAACAGGCTCTAAAATCATTTCCCTGTCAAGCTCGTTTTCGCCCTTTTCTCCGTCAGAAAAGGCATTTCCGCTGTAATTATCGGGGAGGGCAAATCCACCCCTATAATTGCGTGGTCTGCTATTATACATTTCGCTCCCCCTTAATGAATATTCTTTATAAGCTCCGAAAGCTCGGAAAACCTGATTATATAGTCGATTGCCTCGCATCTGTGAGGATTTAGATACGGTTTTATGGCATTTAGGAGACACGCTCTCTTGTCAACGGCTCCGCGTGACGATACCTTTCCGCCCCCCTTTGACATCATAGGGCCTACGAGCTTCATCACGTCGGGAAGCTTTTGCATCATTGCGGCTACGTCGTGAGAGGACGGCTCATTCTCGCTCACCTCAACCTTTTCTAAGGTCTCCGATTTTTCCGCGTTTTCGACCTTCTCTGCCGTCGGCTCTTCCCCACCCTTCGACAATGCCGCAGCAACGGTACTTATTATTTCGGGATTAGCAAGAACCTTATCGAGCATTTCCGAAAAATTCGGCGGCACGGCATTGCCGCCCGTTGTTTCGATTGATTCCCTTCTCTCTTCCATCACCTTTGCTTGCCCCCGCCCTTCTTCATTTGTTCGTATTGCCTCGTGATATTTAAAAGATCCTCGTCGGTAGCACCCCTAAGTGCCCTACGCACACTTTCAAGATCGGCAGGATTTACGTTAAACGCGGAAAGGTCAACTCCGCCCTCACCTGCAATCCGTTTTATTACCGATGCGAGCTGACGGTCATTAAGTGTAAGTAGCTTTTCAAGAGATTTTCTGTCTATTTGCATATAAACACCCCCAATTATTGTCTTCTACACCTCATTTTATGTTTTAATTTTACTTTTTGCTACTGTTTGTAGATAAACAGATAAATTACCTAAAGGTAGAAACTTAGTTTGCAAAATTTGAAAAACATCGTAACCAAAAGGGCACCTCGGGCTTTATTGAGGGCATTTTTTCATCAACACTTTATATTCTTGTAGACAAACGACAAAATGTGTGCTATAATTATATGATAACAAATTGAATTTCAAAAGAGCGGAGTTTTATATGAAGCATTATTTTATTACAAATCCTGCGGCGGGCAAAAAGAATAGCTGCGAGATACTTTCAGGCGACATTGAAAATGCTTGTCGTGAAAAGGGCGTATCCTTCGAAATATATAAGACTACAGGTGTCGGTGACGCAACCGATTTCGTCAGACGGACGTGTAAATCTAATACGGCAGGAGAGGAGCTTCGCTTCTTTGCTTGCGGTGGAGACGGCACTCTCTGCGAGGTTGTAAGCGGTGCGGTTGAATACCCCTTTGCCGCAGTCGGTCTTATTCCAAAGGGCACGGGAAACGACTTCGTACGTAATTTTTCAAATAACGAAAGCTTCTTCGACTTCAAGTCACAGCTCGATGCGACCGAGGTCTCTCTTGACATTCTCAAATGCAATGATATGTATGCCGTAAATATGGTAAATATCGGCTTTGACTGCGAGGTCGTCAAAAAAATGATGAAGATAAAACGCTCCCCTCTTGTTCCCTCGAAGCTTGCTTACATATTCGGACTCCTATTGACCTTTATAAAAAAACCTGGCGTTAATACCTCAATATCCATCAACGGCGGCGAGGAAGTGGAAAAATCCTTGCTTCTTACCACTGTTGCAAACGGTTGCTTCTGCGGCGGCGGATTTCATTCAAATCCCCTTGCCCTTCTTACCGACGGAAAAATAAACACTCTTTTTGTGGATAACGTAAAGAGACTTCGCTTTCTCTCGCTCGTTCCGAGCTACAAGAGCGGAACGCATCTTGTGCCCAAAAACGATGACATTCTCTCGTCGGGCACGTTCGACTCGATAGACTTTACCTTCGACGGTACGCAGAGCATAAGCATTGACGGAGAAGTTCGCGAGGTGGAAAAAAAGCTTCACATCGAGGCAATTCGCGGCGGTCTCCGCTTCCTCGTGCCTCTTGGCAGTGCCCTTATAAGTAAGGTAAAGAAAATGACCGAAGGAGTTCTCGCACAATGAAATTTCTCGTTATTTCCGACTCTCACCGAAAGGTAGACCATATAAAAGAAGCGGTAGAACGCACCGCTCCCATTGACGCAATACTTTATCTCGGTGACGGCACGTATGATTTTGACAACACGGAAAGGTACAACGGCATTCCCCTTTTCTGCGTCAAGGGAAACTGCGACTTTTTTGCAGGAGAAAAGAGCCTTCCCGATGAGCTTATTCTTAACTTCGATGAATATAATATAATGATGATGCACGGTGACCTTTTTGACGTCACACCCAACAATTTTGAAAAAGCAGCGGCTCACGCCGCAAAAAAAGGTGCTGACGTGCTTCTTTTCGGGCATACGCACTTCCCTGTCGAAAAATATCTCCCCGAGGGAACGCTTCTTCTCGGTGAGCCGCTCGAAAAGCCGCTTTACGTCTTTAATCCGGGCTGTCTTGGCAGAATTGCCGAGGGAGTGGGTGGACACTACTATTTCGGCACTATGAAAACCATTGAGGCTCGCGGCGGCATCGTTTTCGGGCACGGCACTATATGATATAACAAAAAAGGCTGTCGCAAGCGACAGCCAATGTTAATTATTTTTTCAGACGTTTGCCTCAAGCTCGGCATTCTCTACCGCATCTGCGGACTCAAGTGCCTCGTTGTATGCTGCTATAACTTCTCTTTCGAGCATTGCTCTGAAATCGGAATTTATGGGGTGAACGATGTCTCTGTACGTCTCATCGGGATTCTTTCTCGACGGCATAACGATAAAGAATTTGTCTCTGGCGTTTATAACTTTAATGTCGTGTACTGCGAGCTGTCCGTCAAAGGTGACTGATACGATGGCCTTCATAGGTCCTTCGTCAAATAGTTTTCTAACCTTTACATCAGTTATTTTCATTTTCTTTCCTCCATTGTTTTGCCTATCTGTATCATCAGATTGACATATTTTGTTATTTCATAACTTATTATACATCACAAATTTGACGGTTATTCAACGATTTTGCTATTTTTTTGTGAACATCTTGAATAAGTGGTAAAAATTTTTTTAGCATTTTATTAACGAACTTATTTTCGAAAGGACTCGGTATATGGCAACCGAAAACACGCATTTTGGAGCAGAAGCCATCGCTTCTATAATGAATAACGTAAACAGCGTATATTTTATAGGCATCGGTGGAATAAATATGTCTTCCCTTGCACATATAACTCACCTGCGTGGCTATCGCACGGGCGGCTCAGACAGGTGCCGTACGGCACTCACCGACAAGCTCGAAGCGGCAGGTATTGAGATAAATTACGGGCATAATGCAAAGAACGTACACACCTACGGTGCAGTGGTCTATACGGTCGCTATATCGCCCGACAATGAGGAATATCTCGAGGCAAAAAAGCTCGGCATTCCCTGCATTTCAAGGGCTGACTATCTCGGCTACGTTATGGTCGGATACAAAAATCGCATAGGTATTTCGGGTATGCACGGCAAAAGCACGTGTACTTCGATGTGTGCAGAGACCTTTATAAACGCTATGGCTGAGCCTACCGTACTTTCGGGTGCGGAGCTATCTACAATGGGCGGTGCATACAGAGTCGGTGGCAACGAGCATTTTATTTTTGAGGCTTGCGAGTATATGGATTCCTTCCTCGACTTCAATCCCACAATTGCCGTTATTCTCAATATTGAGATGGACCACGTTGACTATTTTCACAGCATTGAGCAAATTCGCGACTCCTTCTCACGTTTTGCTTCTATCACAGGAGAGAACGGCTATGCCGTTGCAAATGGGGATGACGAAAACGTGAAAACAGCACTTGCCGATTACAAAGGTAATCTTGTTTCCTTCGGTATAGAGAATACCGATTGTGAGCTTTTGGCAAAGAACATAACGCAAAAACGTGGCTGCTACTGCTTTGACGTTTTTTGTGAGGGTGAATTTTTCTGCCATATTGAGCTTAACGTTTCAGGATATCACAATATTTACAATGCCCTTGCAACCATTACGGCATCAAAAATTTGCGGACTTTCACCAAAGGAAATAGAAAAAGGTCTTACCGCCTTTTGCGGAGCGTCGAGACGTATGGAATACAAGGGAATACTCGGCGGTGCACGTGTTTTTGACGACTACGGTCATCACCCCACTGAGATATATACCACTCTTCTCGGTGCAAAGGACCTTTGCGATGAGGGCGGCAGACTCCTCTGTGCCTTTCAGTCGCATACATACACCCGAACAAAAGAGTTTTTAGACGATTTCGTTTCCGCTCTTTCGGTAGCGGACAGAGTTTACAGCGTTGACATATATTCGGCAAGAGAGACCGACACGCTCGGTGTCTCGGCAGAGCTTATCGCTTCTATGATAGGAAACGAAAAAGCTCTTTATACCCCCTCGTTTGAAGATGCGGCGGTGGCTATCTCGCGTGAAGCACGTGAGGGTGACGTTGTGGTCGTTATGGGTGCGGGAGATATTTACAAGGTCTTTAATTACCTTGAAGGAAATCTTAAAAAATAAAAAGGAGACAAAAAATGGGATGCTCGGGATACGATGCTCTTGCCCGTGTTTATGAAATTCTTAATAATGATATAGATTATTCCGCTTGGGCGGATTTCTTCGAGAGATGCTTTGACAAGTATCTTAAAGAGAGACCGTCGCTTGTGCTTGACCTCGCTTGCGGCACGGGCACTATGACTCGTGAGCTTGCAAAGAGAGGCTACGATATGATAGGTGTTGACGGAAGTCCTGAGATGCTTTCCGAGGCATTCTCGAAAAATGACGGCGAACATTCTATTCTCTATCTCAATCAGGATATGAGAGAGTTTGAGCTTTACGGCACCGTTGGAGCGGTAAGCTGTTGCCTTGACAGCATAAATTATCTTCTTTCCGAAAGCGACGCAAAAAAGACGTTTTCACTGGTGCATAACTACCTTGATCCCGATGGGCTTTTTATGTTTGACGTAAATACTCCGTACAAATTTGAAAATATCTACGGGGACAACGCATATATCCTTGAGGACAAGGGAGTGTATTGTGGTTGGCAGAATTTCTATGACGAAAAAAGCGGAATTTGCGACTTTTATCTCTCGATTTTCGAGGAAGAGGACGGGCAATATTACCGCTGTGACGAGCATCAAGAGGAAAAATGCTACACGAGAGAAACGCTTGAGGAGCTTCTCACAAAGTGTGGATTTGAGGTGCTTGATGTCGTTTCGGACTTTGATTTTAGCACTCCCACAGAAAAAACCGAACGCTACTACTTCGTAGCGAGAGCGAAAAAATAAATCAAAAGGAAAATTAAAATGGCAAAATCAACTATTCTTCGTGGAATGACTCGCGACGGAAGTGCGAGGATCCACGTAATAAACTCAACAGATATAGTAAATACAGCGGTAAAATATCACCACACCTCGCCAACGGCAACCGCAACACTTGGCAGACTTCTCACAGCCACTTCTCTTATGGGCTGTATGATGGGTGAGAAGGACGACGTTATAACCGTTATGCTCACGGGTGACGGCCCTGCGGGTAGAGTCCTTGCTACGTCCGATTATTTCGGGAACGTAAGGGGCTACATTCAGCACCCTGAGGTAGATATTCCTCTAAAGTCAAACGGAAAGCTTGACGTGGGCGGTGCTGTCGGTCACGGTGCTCTCACAGTTATCCGTAACGTTACGGGAAGTGACGAGCCCTATAATGGCTCGGTTCCTCTTGTTAGCGGCGAGATTGCCGAGGATATAGCTTCGTATTATGCAGAAAGCGAGCAGATTCCTACTGTGTGTGCTCTCGGTGTGCTTGTCGAGACCGACCTTTCTTGCCGTGCGGCTGGCGGAGTGCTTATACAGCTTCTTCCCTTTGCGGCAGAGGAAACTATCGCGGCAATTGAGAAAAATATTCCTGCACTTGCTAACGTCTCAAAGCTTTTTGAGAGAGGCTATGACAATGAAAAAATTGCAAACATCGCCCTTGAGGGCATAGAATTTGATATATTTGACGAGCTTGAGGTAGAATACAGATGTAACTGCTCTCGCGAGCGTGTGAGTGACGCACTCCATAGTCTTGGCAAAAAAGAACTCTACAAGATGCTCGAAGAGCAAGTTGCCGAGGGCAAGGACGAAAGCCTCGAGGTCCTCTGCAAATTCTGCGACAAAAAAGAAATTTTTACTAAAAAAGATATAGACAAGCTTTTTGAGTAATATAAATTGGTATTTATCGAACGGGTTGGGAAAAGTGGTTTAAAAGTTTTTGCGTCTCTTTTTTCAAAAAGAGACCGCAATCCAACGCGCGTAGCGTTGGTCGCTCGTCGCAACGAGCGAAGCTCCCCTATCGTTCGAAACGCCACGAAGGGTGAATTTCGCCCTTTGGGTGAAAGAGGGGAACGCACACGAGGGGGTTCCCCTTACTAAACATAAACTAATTATACCGTTTGCCGCTTTTCTTTGCAAAAAGAGGCACAAAGAAAAGCTAAGCAAAAGAAAGTGCCGTTTTCACGAGGCTCTTCTCGCTGCGGCTCGGTCACATTTCGGCTCTGACAACCGCACAGGGTTGTCATTCACTACCGAAATGCCGCTTCGCTACCTCGAGC
>JAFVSI010000006.1 GCA_017503865.1 Clostridia bacterium
GGGAGGGGCTTGCTCCTCCCGCCTCAAACAATAAATGGCAACAAAAGAAATTGGTTGTAGATAAAGGTTTAACACTCTATTTACAATAAATTCTTGTTGTATCTTTTTTCGGGAGGAGCAAGCCCCTCCCCTACCACGTATCATCGTTTTACCTCTTACGTGAAGACACCGACTAACAAAATCAAACCGTTCGCTAAATCAAAATTTACCCCCGATTTATAAAATCTATACCCGCCGAGAAATGTGATTTTTATGTGATGAAACTGTGAAGATTTTGATTGTCGAAATAGGCAGATTGTATTGACTTTTTGGCAAATATATGATATGATGGAAAATGGTGTGGTGTGGGTTTATATCCGTTTGCAAAAACGATAATAATATTTACCCGACCGTGAAAAAATACTAACTGTAAGAAACCTTATTAAAATAGAAAAAGATAAAGGAAAAGCTTTGAAAATGCTTAAAGAAAAAAACGAAATGGCGGCAAGAGAGGAAATCCTCTCCCTTGTAAAAGAATATTGCGAGACCTACCACAAGCCCAAGGACTTTTCAGAGGGTGACAGAATTCCCTATGCAAGACGCGTATATGACAGCGAGGAGATGTGCAACCTTGTTGACAGTGCACTTGAATTCTGGCTCACCTCGGGCAGATATACCGACAAATTCGAGGCGGATTTTGCAAAATATCTCGGTGTAAAATACTGTAGCCTTGTAAACTCGGGCTCGTCTGCAAACCTTCTTGCATTTATGGCTCTCACCTCAGACCTTCTCGGTGACAGAGCTATAAGACGCGGCGACGAGGTTATCACGGTAGCGGCAGGCTTTCCCACAACGGTAACGCCCTACATTCAGTACGGTGCCGTTCCCGTTTTCGTTGATATAACGATACCTCAGTACAATATAGACGTAGAAAAGCTTGAGGCGGCTCTTTCCGATAAGACTAAGGCTGTTATGATAGCTCACACGCTCGGCAATCCCTTTGACCTCGCGGCTGTAAAGGCGTTTTGCCAAAAGCACGGTCTTTGGCTCGTTGAGGACAACTGCGACGCACTCGGCTCTGAATACAAGATAGACGGCGAGTGGAAAAAGACGGGCACTGTCGGTGACATCGGCACGTCAAGCTTCTATCCACCTCACCATATGACTATGGGCGAGGGCGGTGCGGTCTATACGAACGACGCCCTTCTCTCGAAGATAGTTCGCTCCATCCGCGATTGGGGACGTGACTGCGTCTGCCCCTCGGGCTGCGACAATCTTTGCCATCACCGCTTTGACAAGCAGTACGGAGAGCTTCCCCTCGGCTACGACCATAAATACGTTTACTCGCACTTTGGCTACAATCTAAAGGCAACCGATATGCAGGCGGCTGTCGGCTGTGCCCAGCTCGGAAAAATCGCGGGCTTTGTCGAAAAGAGACGCGAGAATTTCGCGTACCTTAAATCCCGTCTCGAGTGTGTGTCGGACAAGCTCATTCTCCCCGAGGCGTGCGAGAATTCAAATCCCTCTTGGTTTGGCTTCCTTATGACCTGCCGCGAGGGAGTGTCGAGAGAAAAAATCGTAAATCATATCGAGTCGAAGGGTATTCAAACAAGAATGCTCTTTGCGGGCAACCTTACAAAGCACCCCTGCTTTGACAGAATGAGACAGACGGGCGAGGGCTACCGCATTGTCGGCACGCTTGAAAATACCGATAAGGTTATGGAGCGTACATTCTGGGTAGGCGTATTCCCCGGAATGACACGAGAAATGCTCGACACAATGGCTGATGCCATAATCGAGGCAACAAAATTATAAAAATCGGAGAGTCTTATGAAAATTCGTCTTGCGGATTACGTAGCGAACCTTCTTGTTGAGAACGGAATACGTCACTGCTTCACCGTCACAGGTGGCGGTGCTATGCATCTTAACGATGCTTTCGGCCACAAACAAGGACTTTCTTGCACCTATAACCATCACGAGCAGGCGTGTGCTATCGCCGCTGAGGCTTATGCAAGGATAAACAATGAAATAGCGTTGGTCTGCGTAACAACAGGCCCCGGCGGAACTAATGCTCTTACGGGTGTGCTTGGTGCCTATCTTGACTCTATCCCTATGCTCGTCATCTCAGGACAGGTAAGATACGACACGTCGGCACGCGGAATGGGACTTGATATACGTGCGGGCGGCGACCAGGAATTCGATATAACGAAGGCGGTTGCGTCAATGACCAAATACTGCGAGATGATAGAGGACCCGAAGCGTATAAGATATGCTGTCGAAAAGGCTCTTTATCTTGCAAAGCACGGACGCCCCGGCCCTTGCTGGATAGATATTCCCGTGAATTTTCAGGGTGCCTATATTGAAACCGACGACCTTCTTCCCTATGACGAGGCAGAGGACCGGACCGCTCTTGCCCCCCTTGTCAGCGACGGGGTTGCAAAGGACGTTATAGAAAAAATTAAAAATGCAAAACGCCCCGTAATTTATGCGGGAAACGGAATTCGCCTTGCGGGTGCGTTCGAGCTTTTTGAAAAACTCGTTCCCACGCTTAACGTTCCCGTAGTAACGGGCTGGGACAATATAGATATGATGGCTGACTCCGATGCCCTTTACGTCGGTCGCGGCGGAATTATGGGCGACCGTGCGGGCAACTTTGCCGTGCAGAACGCAGACCTCGTGCTTGCTGTCGGCAACCGCCTCTCGATAAGACAGGTCGGCTATTCGTGGCAAACTTGGGCACGTGCGGCTCACGTGATTATGGTCGACGTCGACGCAGAGGAGCTTAAAAAGCCCACGCTCCACGTTGAAACTCCCATACACGCCGACGCCCTCGATTTTCTTTGTGCCATCGAGAAAAATCTACCCCTCGATGCCCCGCTCTTCCCCGAAAACGGCTGGCAAGAAAAATGCCGCGAGTGGAAAAAGAGCTATCCCGTTGTGCAGAAAAAGCACTACGAGGACACAAGAGACACAAACGTTTACGCATTTGTCAAGGAGCTTTCAAAGAGACTTCCCGAGGGCTACGTTACCGTTGTCGGCAACGGAAGTGCCTGCGTTGTAGGCAGTCACGCGTACGAGATAAAGAAGGGACAGAGATTTATTATAAATTCGGGAGCCGCATCTATGGGATACGACCTTCCCGCCGCCGTTGGCGTTTCTGTGGCTCTCGGTAAAAAAGAGATAGTCTGCCTCACAGGAGACGGAAGTATTCAGATGAACCTTCAGGAGCTCCAAACGATACTTACAAACAAATTGCCCATAAAGATATTCGTGATAAACAATGCGGGATACCACTCAATAAGACAGACGCAGTCAAATCTTTTCTCGAATCATACGAAGGTCGGAATAGGACCTGAGAGCGGAGACCTCTCCTTCCCCGAGCTCCAAAAGCTGGCGGCAGCATACGGCTACGGCTACGTCGCTTGTCGCTCGAATGATGACATAGGCAAAGCTCTTGACACGGCATTTTCCACCGACGGTGCTTTTATAGCGGAGATTTTCGTGAGCCCCGAGCAGCTTTTTGAGCCGAAGAGTGCGACGAAGAAACTTGAGGACGGAACTCTCGTGAGCCCGCCTCTCGAGGACCTCGCCCCCTTCCTTCCTCGCGAAGAGCTTGAGAAAAATATGATAATTCCTATGATTTAAGCAAAAGGCAACGCCAAAATCGGCGTTGCCTTTGTTTTTTATATCTTTTTGTTCTGCGAGTATTGCTTTGGCGTCACGCCCATCTGCTCCTTAAACACCTTACAAAAATACGCCGCATCAAAAAAGCCAAGCTGTTCAGCGATTTCAGCAACAGACATATCGGTAGCTTCAAGCAAATACTCTGCTTGTCTTATCTTAATTGATGTTCTATACTGTGTAGGGGTAATACCAAGCTCTTGCTTAAAAATACTTCTAAGACCGCTTTCGCTCACAGAACACTCTTTCGCTATTTCACCCATTGGCCTTTCATTATGTTCTCTTAGAAGCTCACACACACGATTTACAAGACGACGGTGTCCATTGGTTTCATACTCTGTGTTATTAGCAACGGAATCAAGAAGCATATAAAATAATCCCTTGATTTTCAAGTTGCTTCCAGTCTCAAAATAATTCTCACTGATAAGCTCGCTAAATATTTCAACACAGGAAAAAGGTGTGTTTTGCATAAGCTTTACAGGAGCATCAAGCAATAAGCTCGATGTAGAACTGTCGAATGATACAAGGTAGTCATCTGTTTCATTAACAAAAGCAGCCTCATATCTGCTATTCTTTGGCAAAAACACAAAATTACCCGCAGATGCGGTTAGTATCTCTTTCTCCGTAACAAAGGTAACGCTACCCTTCAGCACTAACATCAAACCGTAATCGGGTCTCGGTAAATTTATGTAACTGTATTTACTTTCTTTCCAGTGCTGCTTTAATATTTTTGAGATAAAAAATTCAGCATTCGACTTCAAAAAAGACAGTATTTCCTGCTCTATCATCTTCCCTCTCCTTTTTGGTTTATTAAATGTATTTTAACTCGTTTTAGCGAAAAATACAATATTTTTGTCAAAAATTCTAACGATTATTTTTTTGTACTGTGATATAATTAAAAAAAACAATTAAGGAGCGATGTAATTATGAAAGCTACCGCAATCATAACCAATACCGATCATCCTCACTATGAATGTGAGATCTTCCACGCTGAAAGAATGCCCGGTGCCGATACTTTTTTAAAGGTTTCGGACACCTGCTATGACGGTTTTTTAGGCTTTGGACTTGCCCTCACCTCAGCTAGCTGCTATGAGCTTAATCAGCTCGATCCTGATGTAAGAAAAAAACTTCTAAAACACATCTACGGCAAGGACGGAATTGGACTCAACGTCGGCAGAATTTGCGTCGGTGCCAGCGACTATTCTCCCGAAATATACACCTATGACGATCACCCCTTTGACACCTCTCTTGAGCATTTTTCAATAGAGCGTGACGAGAAATACGTTATTCCTATGATAAAGGAGATACTTGAGATAAATCCTGACATCTATCTTTTTGCTTCTCCCTGGAGCCCTCCCGGTTGGATGAAGACGGGCGGAAGTATCTTCGGCGGATATATGCGTGAGGAGTTCATTGACTGCTATGCTGATTATTATGTAAAATTTATAAAGGCTTACGCCGAGCATGGAATAAAGATCTCGGCTGTAACCCCTCAAAACGAGCCAAACGCACAGCAATGGGAAAAGATGCCTGCCTGCATCTGGCACCCCGAAATAGAGGCAAAATTTATCAAAATACTCAAAAAGAAGTTTGTCGAGAACGGTCTTGACATAAAGATATGGATGTTCGACCACAACTACGATAACATTCAGAGAGTTATCTGGTCACTCGAAAACTGCGAGGGGCTCAAAGATAGCTGCGAGGGTGTCGCATTCCATTATTACAAGGGTTATCCCGAGAAAAGTGCCGAGGTAACAAAGCACTTCCCCAACCTTGAGCTTCACTTTACCGAGGGCGGCCCTCGTGTGCGAGATCACTACGATACCGACTGGTGCAAGTGGGGACTTATCGCAATCAAGATGCTCAAGCTCGGCTACAAGTCCTTTACTGGTTGGAACCTTATGCTCAACGAAATGGGTTGCCCTAACATCGGCCCATACCACGCGGCTTGTGCAGGCTTTGTTTCAAGAGATACCCGCACAGGCGAGCTTTCTTATAGCGGACAGTACAAGGCATACAGCCATATCGCCCCCTACATTAATGAGAAATCAAAGATATACCCCATCTATGCCGACATCTCTGTAAACGTACACACAGGAGATTATCCCGTTCACGACCATGAGATCGAGGGTGTGCTTATTGAAAACGATGACGGCAAGAAGATTGCTGTTCTTGTAAACATCAACGACCACCGCCTCCAGACACAGCTTGAGGTTGACGGAAAGCTCTGGCTGTTCGAGATGCTTGAGGACAGTATTTATACGATAATTTTTGAATAAAATGGGCTATTTATTTTTATCTGTCGCTCTTTTTTGCGGAGCTGTCAAGGGCTTTTGCGGAAAAAAGATGAGCAGCTATGCCACGACACTTAAAAGTGCCGTTCTCATAAACCTTGTCCGTATGACACTCTGCATCATACTGAGCCTTCTAAGTGTCTTTCTTTCGGGCAATTTTGCAAAACTCAACGCCTCGCCCGAGCTTCTTTTAATAAGTGCTCTGTCGGGGCTTGGCACATCAGCATTTATCGTCACGTGGCTACTCTCGGTCAGAAAAAGTGCATATATGATGCTCGACGTATTCTTAATGCTCGGCACGCTTGTGCCGAGCATATCGGGCTTTTTTCTCTACGGAGAGCCGATAGGCATAAAACGGTGGGGCGGATTTGCGGTGCTTGTGGTAGCTGTGCTTATTATGTGTTCGTACAACAATTCTGTAAAGGTAAAATTCACTCCCACATCTTTTTTTCTGCTCGTTTTGTGCGGACTTTCAAACGGTGTGACCGACCTCTCTCAAAAAATGGCGGCGAGAACGGTCAAAGACTTGTCGGTGGACGTATTCAATTTTTATACTTATCTCTTTGCCGCCCTTATTCTTCTTTCTTTCCTTATCTTTCTACCAAAAAAAGAGGAAACAGAGCTTTCGCCACCTCTTACTATGAAGCCTTTTGTGTACGTTTTGATTATGGCGGTAGCTCTTGCCGCAAACTCATACTTTAAAACGGTGGCGGCATTCTATATCGTGAGCGCCGAACTTTATCCCTTGAGTCAGGGAATCTCTCTCATTCTTTCGACTCTTATGGCTACCTTTCTATTTCGAGAAAAGCTAAAAATAAGTGCCGTCGTGGGCATTGTCCTATCCTTCGTTGGATTGATAATAATAAACATATAAAAACGGCACGCCTCTTGATTTTAAATTTAAAAAAGGCAACGTCCAAACGAGACGTTGCCTCTTTTTGTGCAGAGCGTTTATTTTCAAATTTTGCAAACGAAGTTTCTACCTTTAGGTAATTTATCGAACGGTTTGATTTTGTTAGTCGGTGTCTTCACGTAAGAGGTAAAACGATAATACGTGGTAGGGGAGGGGCTTGCTCCTCCTGCCTCAAACGATAAATGCCAACAAAAGAAATTGGTTGTAGATAAAGGTTTAACACTCATTTAGAATAAATTCTTTTCGTATCTTTTTTCGGGAGGAGCAAGCCCCTCCCCTACCGTGTTTTCGCGTATCGTACATTTTTCGTTTAACCCGAACACCCCCATAAATACCAATTTATTCAATTAAATTTCCACAAAAAACAGGAGACTTGCGTCTCCTGTTTTTATTATGCGTTATCAATCTGAAATCTCTTCCAGCCGGATTTTTCGTAGTCACCGTCAGAATGAAGCACCTTGCGTAAAAGTGCCGCTGTGGGTGTACGCATAAGGGCTCTCGTGCAGGATTCAATATCCTCATAGCCACCCTTTGCCGCCATAAGAACGTAAGGAAGTCCGCGAGGAATAGTGTGCCACGTTGTGTGGATAACTCCGAAAAGTCCCCATTCCTTGACCGTCTTGAAAACGGCTCTCATCTGCTTATCTCCCTCGTCCCAAGGACAAAGCATACAGTCAAAGCCGTGAGAGTGAATATCCTTTACCGTCTCAACGGGAAATTCGGGACAGGTGTACTGCCAATCGGCAATAATAACGTCCTTATCAAGACGCTTGCACATTCCGTATGCGACCTCGTCACTCGGTGCGTTGCACTCGTACTTGTTCTTAGGATTGTGCCACTCGTGATGAGCAAGGAACATATCTCCCCAAACGATAATGCGGCGTCCCTCTTTCTTCATCTCGGCGGCTATTTCGTTGATAAATCCGCAAATACTGTCCATATTCTCCTCGGTGAAGTCGTACTTGTACGCCTCGTCACAACCGATATGGAAATATTTGCCCTCGCCGCAAAGATCGATAAGCTCGCGACGGATCTTGCAAAGAAGCTCACGCACCTTCGGCTTGCTGATATCCCAGCACCAGCCGTCCTCGCTGAAATAGGACTGAAGAGTCGGATTTTGGTCAAGCACTACGTGCTTACCGAGTGCAACTCTGCCCGCAGAGGCGTGTCCCCACTGATTGAACATAGGGATTATCTCCATTCCGAGTGCCTTTGCCTCGCGAATTATGGGAGCGACCTCGTCCTTTGAATACGCCATATACCACGCGAGCTCTTGCATACAGTCATATTTAAGCATACCCCAGAATTCGAGGATTATATGGGTAAACTTGAGAGCACCCGAAAGGCGAACGAATCTCTGAAGCTCGAAAAGTCCGGTCTCCGGGAATACGCAAAAATGCACCATTCTGTTCTCGAGAATTGCCCTCTCAGAAAGAGAAAAGCAAGGAATCTCGGCACGGGATTCGCCCTCTATCTCGGTGGGCTCGAATCTGTCAAGAAGCGTCATAACGCCGCGAATAAGAGCATTCTCGCTCTCACCGACGACCGAAAATCCGCTCGGTTCAACGTTTATTGCATACTCGTCACCGCAAAGGCTCGGACGCTGTACTCTTCCCACCTCGAAGATAAGCTCCTTTGTGGGAACAACTGAAAGCACCGAGCTTGTATAGGTAAACCCATTCCAGAAATCTTTTATTACGTTTGTATCGAGGCAGGTGTGTGCCTTAGCACACACCTCTTTTTCGATTACAAAGCTTCCGTCTTTTTTTATAAGGTTTTGCGGATTAAAAACCATCTTGAAAATTCTCCTTTACGCGAAGACTCAGTCAAACTTTACCGCCTTGCCTGTGGCAATACTCTCGTAAACGGCATTCATAGCCTTTATCGTTTCCTTGTGCCAAGCGAGGTTGATCTTGGGAAGACGCTTCTTGTCGATATTCTCAACGAACTCGTCGATAAGTCCAACCCACTCGTCAAAGTAGGTGTACTGAACGGTATACTTGTTCTCGGGTGCACCGTTGTGGTAGGTGTTGGGACCGAAGCAATCAACGAGCATGCTTCCCTTTTCACCGTGAATTACAAGGTTTACTTCCATACGCTTGGGGAATATCTCCCAACCGGGACCGGGAACCTTGAGCTTGTTCTCTTTTCTCGACCAGCTGGGGTCAAGCGAGAATACTGTGCCGTTCTTCATTCTTCCGACAACGGCGAGCATATCCTCTTCCTCTATCTCGTGACGCATATTGGGAGCGACCTTAGCGAAAATTACGTCAAACTCGCTGTTTGTTACCTCACGGATAAGGTCAAAGATGTGGGGGTGGTCGCAAAGAGCACCGCCACGGAACTTCTCGTGACTTTCCTTAATGGGAACACGCTTGCCGTAGCTCTTCTCGGGAACACCCTGCCAGGGGAATGCCCAAACGGGAGAAAGTGTAATGTTTGTTGCATTGAACGCATCTATCTCACCGACAGCACCCTTCTTTACAAGCTCCTTCATTCTCATTACAACGGGGTTGTAGTGAAGCTCAAGCTCTATCTGGAAGGTAATTCCGCTCTCCTCAACAAGCTTTTCCATCTCGGCATACTCGTCCATATCGAAGGTCGGAATCTTCATCGAAAGAATGTTTATCTTTCTCTCCGCACAAAGACGAACCTGACGGAGGTGCTCTGAGTTTTCGCTTGCGAGAACTACTGCCTCTATCTCAGGATGTGCATCAAGCATAGCCTCGTCGGAATCATAGCAAGGAATACCCTCGACGCTGTTAAGGAAAATTTCCTTAACCTCTTCATTTGCGGTGGACACTGCTATCCACTCAAGCTTGGGGTTGTTCTTAAGTACGTCGTAATATTTTCTGGTATGACCGTGTGTCATACTCATCATAGCTATTTTAAGTCTCTTCATATCAGCCACCTACCTTTACGTTCTCAAGTGTTTCGAGCGACTTCTCTGCCGCCATAACTACCTTTGCGATATGCTCGTACTTGTCTGCCGCAGCCTCTCTTGTCTCGGGCTTGCTTGCAAGCAAGAATGCGTTACGGATAGTGTTTATCTCTATCTCGGAGTAGCCGTAAAGCTCGGCATCGGTATCGAGATAAGTAGCACCGTTCTTGCCGTAAACGTAAATGGAGCTCTGAGGTACCTGAGTGTCAACAGCTCTGTCACAAGCAACGCCGTTGTCTGCGATTATCTCGTGCTTGTCAACGTCAGCCTCGCCCGCCTTAAGAGTTGCACCAAGCTCAATGGTACAAACACAGCCGTTCTCGGTCTCTGCGATGCAGTTAAGTGTATTGTTTCCCGCAATAGCAAAAATTTCCTTAACGGTAGAGTTTACGGTAAACTCAAGAATTCCTATCTCGCGGAAAAGAAGTCCATACAGATTTGTTCCCTTCTTTGCGGTGTGTCCTATTCTGTAAGTACACATATTGCCAATTCTTCCCGAAAGAACGAGGTTACGGAGTTCAATAAATCTTCTCTCAGATTCCCAAGGAAGTGTAGGATATTTTTCTCCGCATATCTCGACAAAGCCGTCCTCAGTGAAGGTCGCCTTGTCGGCTGCGGAATATTTTTTTAGTAAAAGATCAAGTCCCTTTTGCATTGTTTTATTCCTTTCATTGTTTTGAATTTAATGTGATAAATTATGATTTGTAGGTGTGTTTCTTCATGGAAACAGACCAAAGAAACGATACCCATAACATTGTAGGGACCGGCGTCCTCGACGGTCCGTGAAACAAACGATTTTTGTTTGCAAAATGGGCAAATACCATTTGATTGCAGGTATCCGTGAAGAAATCATATCCTGCCGTTTTCGGACCGTCGAGGACGCCGGTCCCTACAGTGATTTAGATGAATTCGCTCGTTTATCCCTCTACGTAACTCCCCAACAAACACCAATTTATAAATTACCGATTATTTCTTTTATCTCTTCCCTTGTAGGAATTGATGATACGGCATATTTTCTCGTTACGCCGAGGGAGGAGACGGCGTTTGCCGCCTTTGCGGCTACGGCTTCGCTCTCGCCTCGCGCGAGAAGTGCACAAAGCACGCCGTTAAAGGTGTCGCCCGCTCCCGTTGTGTCTATCACCTTACCAACGTCAACAGCGGGAACTGTCTCGCCCGTTTTCTTGATAAGGCAGCCTCTCTTGCCGAGCGTCACTATGCAGTTTTCTCTGTCATCGACCGACGCAAGCTCGTGCTCGTTGGGTGTAAAAAGGTCAACGTTCTCGACTATGTAAGGAGCATTCTCTCTCGCGGGTGCGGGATTGAGAACACACTTGACACCGTACTTTTTCGCAAGCTCAATAGCCTTTATATTTATCTTTTCATCAACCTCGTTGCTAAGGAGAAGAATGTCGGCACTCTTTATTGTTTCTTCGAAAGCGTCAAGGTCGTCTTCCTCAAGCTGAACGCCCTGATAAACGGTGACGAGGTTTGCTCCGTGACTATCGGTAACGATAGCGGCAAACGCCGAGCTTGCCTCTTTTTTCGCAAGGCAGACCTCTATTCCCTCATTTTCGAGAAAGCTTGCCACCTTGTCGTAAAGGTCACTGCCGACTGCCGCACAAAAGGACACATCAGCACCGCTTCTTGCCGCCGCAACCGCCTGATTAAAGCCCTTGCCGCCAAGCTCGAAGTGTACCGATTTCGCATCGACCGTCTCGCCGCCAACACCAAACTTGTCAACGGGCAAGAATACCGAATTTCCGACAATTCCGATAATTGCAATTTTTCCCATTCTCATAAGTGCTTCACCCTTCCGAGATAGAGGTTTTCGAGCACGATGTTGTGCTCTCTGCCGCCGTCAACGTTTCCGCTGATATATACAGGAGGCTTTACACCGTCAGCGAGCGCCTTTTTAGCTCCGCCGATAAGGCAGGTGTTGAGAATAAAGCAAGCGGCGGAGGTCGAAAGACCGCCCATTCGAGCCTCCCCTACCTCAATACAAGCGTCACCGTAAGGAATCTTGCAGTCGATATGGAGGTCAACGTGGTTATGAAGGTCGCCGCCTCTCTCAAAATATGCCGAGGACGAAACGCCAACAGAAAATACGCCCGCGTTCTTTGCCGCGTCGCCCATTTCACAGGGTACGCGGTTCTTTCCCGATGCCGAGAAAATGAATATCATATCGTTTTTCGTAGGCACGTATCTGCGGAAAACTTCGGGGGCTATTCCCTGCATTTTTTCCATTCTGCTCGACTTTGCCGCACCGTTATGAAGCATAAGGTCTGTGTCAAGCATAGGCGAGACGTTTGCAAGCCCGCCCGCACGGTAGAATGCGTCAAGTCCCGGAATATGAGAATGACCGCAGCCGAAAACGAAGATAAGACCGTCACGCTTTATGGTGTTTGCCACAGCACAGATAGCCTTTTCTATCGTCTCTGCCTCTTCACTCTCTATTGATTTAAGATTTTCAACAATTCTGTCTAAGTACTCGCTCATTTCTTAAGCACCCTCTTGTAGTTCTCACCGATAGCGTCCCAAAGCTTGATGGGGTCGGGAGCTGCAACGCTCGTTCCGAGACCGCCACGGTAAGTCCAAGTAGCAAGGCGGTCAACGCCCATGCTCTCGTACATATCAACTACCTTGTCTATCTGCGAGAAGTCCTCAGGCTGTGCGTTGTAGCCCATAAGCCATCTCTCAGACTGCTTGCCGTACTTCTTAGCGATGCGAACTGTACGCTCGGTTATCTCCTTGAAGAAGGACTCGGGAAGTGCCCAGTTGATGATAGTGGTCGAGAATACGTCAAAGTAAGGACAAGCGGCAACCATTTCCCAGTTGTCGTATCCGCGAAGCTCGGTTACGTAGTATGTATTCTTTGTTGCGTGAACGCAGCAGGTGATTTCAAGGTTAGGATTAACTTCCTTTAGAGCCTTTGAGCAGTCAGCAAGCGTCTTGAGAGCCTCTCTCCAACGGAACTGCTTAACGTCGTCGTTCATAAACTTAGGCATCTCGTAGCCGTAATACTCCTCAAATTTCTTCATACACTCAGGACAACGGCAAGCCCAGTCGTCACCTGCTCCACCTGTGATGGACGCGTAGGACTTGGGGTATGCGTAGTGAGGCTCGTCCCAGAAGAAGCCGTCAACCTCGGTCTCGCGAGCGAGCTTGAGGCAGATGTTTGTAAAGTAGTCACGGAAGGAATTCGTGTTAAAGCAAGCTGCGTTGAGCACCTCGCCCGTATATGCCGAGACCTGTCTGTGATGAATGTTGTTCTGAAGGAAGAGAGATACCTGCTCTCCGCCAAAATACTTACCGATACCCCAAGTGTCAGCGATACAACGAAGACCGACCTTGTGAGCTGTCTTTACGATGTTGTTGATGTTAGGAAACCAGAAGTCCATATCAAACTCGGTAATAGCAAGGATAACTGTGTCGCACCCGTGCTCCTTCATCTCGATAAAGTCCTTCTCTGCGTGTTCAACGTAGTTGAGACCGTAGTAGCTTACCGCAGTGTGTTTGATTGCCATAATTTTCATCTCCTATTATTAAAAAATTTTTTTATTTTTTTGCGTTTCGGGCAAAATGCCCTTAATTCTAAGTATATTATACAATGTAGCAAACAAGAATGAAACGCATTTTTTGTTCAAAAGGGTGGACTTTTCGCTCACATTGTGCTATACTATGGAAAAATAAGCTGAATTTTGATTTATCGAAGAGTTCACATAGGCGGCAAAACGATAAATCACCACCATACGTGGTAGGGGAGGGGCTTGCTCCTCCCGAAAAAAGATACAACAAGAATTTATTGTAAATAGAGTGTTAAACCTTTATCTACAACCAATTTCTTTTGTTGCCATTTATTGTTTGAGGCGGGAGGAGCAAGCCCCTCCCCTACCGTGTTTTCGGGTATCGCAC
>JAFVSI010000007.1 GCA_017503865.1 Clostridia bacterium
GACAGCTTGACTATTCTACCACATCACCTTAGCTTTGTCAATACCTTTTTCAAAACTTTTTTAATTTTTTTAAGGTTTTTTCTTCAGCTCCGCTTTGTGGCTTCCTTAGCCTCCCTCTTTGGTCGAGGGAGTTTTATTATACATCACAAGAATATTTTTGTCAATAGTTTTTGTCAATTTTTTTAATTTTATGTAAAAAATGAAAAAACGGTTTTGATAAATTGCTTCTTTTAACGCATTTTTACTAAAATGAAGTAATTTAATAGCCAACAGTACTCATATAACTCCCCTGTGCAAACATAACAAAAATCCGCAAGCGGATTTTTGAAGGGTTCAAGTTATTTTATCCTACTTAAACCAAAAGCACCGATGCGATTGCATCGGTGCTTTTGGTTTGGTGGGCCAACAGGGACTCGAACCCCGGACCAACCGGTTATGAGCCGGTTGCTCTAACCAACTGAGCTATTGGCCCAAATCAGCGACTCATATATTATACACAACTCTTTTTGTTTTGTCAATACTTTTTTTAAATATTTTCTTTACCGCAAAACCTCTCGTCATTTTAATTCCTTTTGTCAAAGAAATGTCAAAAACCGTTCAAATTGTGTTCACATAATAATAGTATCATTTTATTATATATGTACTATGGAGGAAAGATACCTTGATAGAAATAAAAAACTTATCAAAACAATTTGGCAGCACCGAAGCCCTTAAGGACGTTTCATTTGCATTTGACGGCAAGGTCCTCGGTGTTTGCGGAACGGGCAAGACCGTTCTCTTAAACATTATTTGCGGTGTAGTACCCTCTACCGAGGGAGAGGTATTGTTTTCGAGTGAAAGCGAAGCCGAAGCAACGAGCCTTACCAAAAACGATATAGGCTATCTTCTTGAGGACTCTCCTACCCCGAGTGAAATGACGCCCGTCGAGTTCTTGACCTTTATCGGAAAAGCAAAAAACGTATCCAAGTCGAAACTTTCGAAGCAGATAAATACCGTTCTCGATATTGCAAAGCTCTCTGAGGTGAAGGGCGTGTATGTTGAGCATCTTTCGGTTTTTGAAAAAAAGCTGCTCGGCGTAGCCGAGACTCTTCTCGGAAATCCGAGTCTTATTGTTCTTGACGATCCCTTCTCTGCCCTCACAAAGCAGGAAAGACGTTCTATGCGTCAGCTTATAAAGACTATTGGCGAAATCAAGCCCGTTATCGTCTCCGCCAAGAACATCTCCGAGCTTTTTGACGTATGTGAAAAGATAGTACTTCTTTCGGAAGGTGAGCTTTTGGCATACGGAACGCCCAACGAGGTAATTTCCGTATTCGCAAATAACGAGACGGATGACGCCGAGGACGCTGACTCTCTCGAAGAGGCTGAGTATAATAATGAAGAAATCATTGAAGAAATTGAAGAAACCGACGAAGAGGGGGATGAGGAATAATGCTTACAATATTTAAGAAAGAGCTTCGCTCATTTTTCCGCAGAGGCACAGGATTTCTCTTTTTAGCCGTTTCCGCCTTCTTTATAGGTCTTCTTGCTGTAAAGCACAGCTTTGCTTTAAGTGCGGCACAGTTTGAGACCTCACTTCACGAGCTGTCGGTATGCTTCGCCGTTCTTCTTCCGATTCTATCGCTACGCAGCTTTTCTAAGGACAAAAACGAAAGAACGGACAAGCTTCTCCTTGCTCTTTCGTTTACCCCCTCGCAGATAGTATTCGGCAAATACCTTGCGATGCTGTCCTTAGTTGCGATAGACACGGTAATACTTGCAGCATTCCCCATAGTTCTCGGATCCTTTGGAAGTGTGAACTATCTCGCATCGTATGCTTCAATCGCACTCTTCTTTATTTTCTGTGCAACTATCCTTGCACTTTGCACCTTCGTTTCGGCAGCTATGACCGATGCTCTTACGACGGCAACGCTTTCTTATGCCATTATAGTTTTCGGTTATTTGCTTAATCAAGTCTCTATAGGATTGCCTATAGGCATTCTTAAAACCGTTACCGATACTATAAACTTCCTTTCGCCCTTCTCACACATAAAGGATTTTGCAGAAGGAATGTTTAAGGTAGATTCTATTATCTATTTCGTTCTCCTCACCGTACTTTTCCTATTCCTTGCACACCGCTCGGTAAAGAAGAGTCAAGAGGTATTTAAGTATGGCAAAAAATCAAAAGAGGTGCGTCGCTTTGCCCTCTCTCCGATACTTGCTGTGATTCTTGTGATTTCTACCGTATCGGTAGGAGCTCTCTCGTCCTTCATTCCCGCAAAATATAGCGATTTCGATATGTATTCAACCGCTGACGAGAATGAGGAGATTCCCGATGACCTTCTCGGTGAGTTGTCCGAGGATACGAAGGAATTTATTTCAAAACTTGAATCTAACGTAAATATTTACATTCTCAACCCCGACGGCTCCGATGACTCAATCAAAAACTTCGTTTTGCTTTACGGAGAAAATTCGGAAAAGATAACCGTAGAGGTCACAAAGGCTGCGGATATTACCGACAAGCTCATTCCTCTCGGCTGGGACGGTGTCTCGGAGATCGCCCCCTACACTCTCGTAATTGAGAGCGATAAGGGCGAGGATCGCACGCAGGTACTCTCCCCCTCGTCATTCTACTACTATTCGCACGCTGAGTTCGGTGACATGGATTACGATACCTTCTCGTATTACTATTCGCTTCTCTCGCAGTATGCCACACAGGATGCGTCTTACGCAGATATGCTTGAGTCGCTCATAACCGACACAATATTGCGTTCCCCTCTCGAGCCTCTCTTGAACGGTGCGATAGAATACGGTGTCGTTGACATAATTCCCCGTCCCTATTTCCTTGTAGGACACGGAGAAGCTACAGGAGAAGCCTCTATACTCAGACAGGCATTTGCTTCATTTGGATTCAGTTTTGATGATATAGACCTCACTACTGCCGACAAGCTTCCCGAGGACGCATCGGTTATAATCATCAACACACCTACGTCCGATATTTCGGAAAAGGAAGCCTCAATTCTCGCGGAGTTCCTTAAAAACGGCGGAAGCTTGACTCTTTCGACCAATGAGAAAAACCTTGAGATGCAAAATCTTATGTCTCTCGTAACCGCTTACGGCGTATCGGCAAAGCCCGGATTTGTTTCTTTTGATTACGAAACGGCAGCTGAAGCAGAAAGCACTGAAGCACAGGCACAAACGGATACTGCCACAGAGGAATCTACCGAAGAAACAACTGAAGAGACGACCGAAGAGGAGTCTCGTGACAAGCACATTGTAACGGCATATTTCAACGGCACACTCGATGCTTTCGAGGCACTTGAGCAATACCCCACAAGTGCTTACTACGCAAACCACATTGACATCTCAGACGAGCTTGACGAGAATCTTATCGTAAATGCTGTTCTCACAACCGACGAAAAATGCTATATTGACGGGGTTGAAGGCAGCGAGGGCAAAAAGACCGTTGCGGTCTCCATCGAAACGAAGGCTGAAGAAAACCCGACAAGAATCGTCTGGTTTACAGGCGGCGACGCATTTGAAGGAGAAATGCTCTACGAAATGAACGCCTACGGCTCTATCTACTCAATACTTTGGGGCGTTGACGATTACGAATCGACACTCAAGGAAATCGAGCCCAAGACGATCGACCTCTCGTTTATGCAGGGCGATAACGTTCCTATGGAGATCTCCGAAAAGACAACTCTTATAATGAACGTTATTTTCGTTGCGGCAATTCCCACCGTATTTGCAATTGTGGCGGCAATAATGTTTGCAAAATTTGCAAAAGCTCCCTCAAAAAAGACGGTTGATGAAGCCGATGAGGCAGATGAAACCGAAGAAGCTGAAGAGTCGAGCGAAGAATAATAATTTAAAAAAAGAAAAGGCTGAAAGCAATTTGAAAATTGCTTTCAGCCTTGTTTTTTATTTTAGTTGTCAAGCACAAGGTCCTTGACCTGCTTATCGGCAAATGCGATAAACTCGTCAATACCCATAGCCCCCATATCGCCCTTCTTGCGAGAACGAACAGCAACTGTATTCTCTGTCATTTCCTTTTCACCGATAACGAGCATATAAGGAACCTTTTCGAGCTGTGCGGCTCTTATCTTGTAGCCTATCTTCTCGTTTCTCTCATCGACGGTAACTCTCATTCCGAGAGCTTCCATACGGCGTGCGATAGAGTGGCAGTACTCAAGTTGTTCGTCTCCAATAGGAAGGAAACGAACCTGCTCGGGAGCCATCCACATAGGAAGTGCACCTGCATACTTTTCGAGCAAGAGAGCGAGTGTACGCTCGTAACAACCGATAGACGTACGGTGAATAATATAAGGATTAACTCTCTGGTCGTTAGAGTCGGTGTATTCCATACCGAATTTCTTAGCGAGAAGCATATCTATCTGAATAGTGATAAGAGTATCCTCCTTGCCGTGAACGTTCTTTATCTGGATATCGAGCTTAGGACCGTAGAATGCTGCCTCGTCAATACCTATCGAATAGTTGCCCTTGCCAAGACACTTGTCAAGAAGCTCACCCATTATCGTCTGTGCCTCATTCCACTGCTCAGGGGTTCCCTCATACTTGTCGGTTCTGTTAGGATCCCACTGAGAGAATCTAAATGAGCAATCCTCACGAAGTCCCACCTTATCAAGCATATAGAGAGCAAGCTCAAGGCAACCCTTGAACTCTTCCTCGAGCTGGTCGGGACGGAGAACGAGGTGTCCCTCGGAGATGGTAAACTGACGAACACGTATTAGTCCGTGCATCTCGCCGCTATCCTCGTTTCTGAAAAGAGTCGAGGTCTCACCGAGTCTCATAGGAAGGTCACGGTAGGAACGCTTTCTGTTAAGGAATACCTGATACTGGAAAGGACAGGTCATAGGACGGAGAGCGAAGCACTCCTTGGTCTCGTCGTTAGGATCTCCGAGAACGAACATTCCGTCAAGGTAGTGATCCCAGTGTCCCGATATCTTGTAGAGGTCGGACTTTGCCATAAGAGGCGTCTTTGTAAGAAGGTATCCCCTTCTCTGCTCCTCGTCCTCAACGAAACGCTGGAGTGTCTGTATAGTTCTTGCTCCCTTGGGAAGAAGAATAGGAAGTCCCTGACCGATAGAGTCAACAGTCGTAAAGTAGTCGAGGTCACGGCCGATCTTGTTGTGGTCTCTCTTCTTTGCTTCCTCAACTGCTGTGAGATATGCGTTCATTTCGTCCTTTGAGGGATATGCTACGCCATATACTCTCTGGAGCATCTTGTTCTTCTGGTCACCCTTCCAGTACGCACCTGTGCACTGTGTGAGCTTGAATGCCTTAACCGCACCCGTTGCGAAAAGGTGAGGACCTGCACAAAGGTCAACGAACTCTCCCTGACGGTAGAAGCTTATAACCGCGTCCTCAGGCAACTCCTCAATAAGCTGCACCTTGTAAGGCTCTTCTCTCTCTTCCATAAGCTTTATAGCTTCCTCTCGAGGAAGCTCAAAACGCTCTATCTTGTGGTTTTCCTTGACAATCTTCTTCATCTCAGCCTCAAGAGCCGCAAGTGCATCGGCACCGAAAGCCACCTCGCTGTCGAAATCGTAATAAAATCCGTTCTCGATAGCAGGACCGATAGTGAGCTTAGTCGCGGGATAAAGTCTCTTTACAGCCTGTGCAAGAATATGCGATGCGGTATGACGGAAAACGTGCTTTCCCTCCTCATTCTCGAATGTGAGAAGCTCTACCTCTGCATCAGTCTCGACAAGCTTTGTGAGAGCTACTACCTCGCCGTTAAGCTTTGCGGCAATAACTGCTCTCGAAATAAGTCCTGCCTCAGCCGCTGCGTCATATACAGTTTTGGGCTCAGCGAGAACTACCTCTGTTCCACCAAATTTTACCTTCATATTTACCTCCACGCCAATTGGCATTTTAATTACAAAATATAAACCCCGAGCAGATTTTACTTAAAATTCTGCTCGGGGTGCGAAAACAAACTTTCACACGGTTCCACCCGTGACTTTTACTTGATTTATTATATTGTAGAAAACCGTAGGTGGTACTCAGGCGGACATATATGAGAACGTCACAGCACAGTCCCAAAAGACTTTTCGTTCTCTCTCTGTAATACTGTTTCCACCGAGCGTGTCCTCGGCTGTTTTTTATTTATCTCTTGTTTCTTGAACGATTGTACTCGGAATTGGGGTTTACGATCTCACGCCAATCGAGATCTCCTCTGTCAAGTGCGGTAACGATGACCTCAGCAGTTGCGATATTCGTTGCAACGGGAACGTTATACATATCGCACATACGAAGAAGCTCGTTGTCGATAGGATCCTGACTCTCAGGTCTCGTATCTCTGAAGAAAAGAAGAATGTCGACCTCATTGTAGGAAACGCGTGAGGCAACCTGCTCCTCACCGCCTGCATCTCCCGACATAAGTCTGTCTATATCAAGTCCCGTAGCCTCGGAAATATACTTAGCCGTTGTAGCGGTAGCAAACAAGTGGTGCTTACTAAGTATTCCGCAATATGCAATACAGAACTGTGTCATAAGCTCTTTTTTATTGTCGTGTGCAATAATTGCTATCTCCATATGAGTACCTCCTTCGGGGCAAGTATCAGATTGTTCTTATTATACCACCGAGGCCCTTATTTTGTCAAGTTTTTTATGATATTTTATAGAATAGTGTCAAATTTTTATTTTACTATTGTTTTTTTGATATTTTTCGTTTATAATATACTTAATATTTATATTTTTGGGAGGATTCCTATGATAGAAGAAACTATAAAAAAGGTTGCAGAATGCGATCCCGAGATCGCAGAGGCGATTTCAGCAGAGCTTTCACGTCAGCGTGACGGTCTTGAGCTTATCGCATCCGAAAACGTAGTGTCCGAGGCAGTTATGTGTGCTATGGGCTCGGTTCTTACAAATAAGTATGCCGAGGGTTATCCCGGTAAGCGTTACTATGGCGGTTGCTCTTGTGTTGACGTTGCCGAGAACATTGCCATTGAGCGTGCAAAGGAGCTTTTCGGTGCAAAATTTGCAAACGTTCAGCCTCACAGCGGTGCACAGGCAAATACAGCAGTTTACTTTGCTCTCATAAAGCCCGGTGATACTGTTATGGGAATGAGCCTCGCTCACGGCGGTCACCTTACTCACGGTAGCCCCGTAAACATTTCGGGTATGTACTACAACTTCGTTTCCTACGGTCTTAACAACGAGACAGAGATGATAGATTACGACGAGGTTGAAAAGCTCGCTAAAGAGCATAAGCCTAAGCTTCTCGTTGCAGGTGCTTCCGCTTATCCGAGAATTATCGATTTCGAGAGACTCGCAAACATCGCTCACTCGGTTGGTGCTTACTTTATGGTAGATATGGCTCACATTGCAGGCCTTGTTGCAGCAGGCGAGCATCCCTCTCCCGTTCCCTATGCTGACGTAGTGACAACCACAACACATAAAACTCTTCGCGGACCTCGCGGCGGTATGATCCTTACCAATGACGAGGAGCTTGCAAAGAAGATTAACAAGGCTATATTCCCCGGAATTCAGGGCGGCCCTCTTATGCACGTTATTGCCGCTAAGGCAGTTTCCTTCGGTGAGGCTCTCAAGCCCGAGTTCAAGGACTACCAGCACAGAGTTGTTGAGAACGCTCGCGTTCTTGCAGAGGCTCTTCTCGCTGAGGGATTTGATCTCGTTTCGGGCGGCACCGATAACCACCTTATGCTCGTTGACCTTCGTCCTATGAAGATCACAGGCAAGGAATTTGAGGCAAGACTTGACGCAGTTCACATTACAGTAAACAAGAACGCTATCCCCAACGATCCCGAAAAGCCTTTCGTAACATCAGGTGTTCGTGTAGGAACTCCCGCAGTTACCTCTCGCGGTCTTGGCTCCGAGGATATGAAAACTATCGCACGACTCTTCAAGCTCACTGCTACCGACTTTGAGAACAGTGCAGAGGCTATTCGTGCCGAGGTTGACGCAATTTGTAAGAAGTATCCCCTTTATTAAGATAAAAAACAAAATGAGCTATGACAAACGTCATAGCTCATTTTCTTTGCTTAAGATATAAATGCTTTTATGTGTGAGGACTTCCTGCTTAAGATTTTCAATTATTCTATTTTCGGGGTAGCATTTTAATTTATTATTTGACGCAGCGTAAAGGCAAACGAGTAGCTTTAACTTTGCCAAAACCACACCGTCAGTCTTTAGATAAGAAATTATTTTCTTACCATTATCAATTTCAATAATTTCGTCTTTTTCATCGTCATAAAAACTCAAGCCCGCAAATGACTTCATTCTTTGCACAAAAAAGAAAAGGTAAAGATCCAAAAAGAAAAGCTCTTTTTCCGAGAGCCCCTTAACTTTTGGTCTTAGCTTTTTGTCAGGGGGAAATTTGTAAAAAGAGGTCAATATCTTTCTTGCCGATTTCATTTCGGCTCCGCCAACTATTCTGTATTCTTCGGGTACGGTATTTTGAAATTCTTTTATATAAAAAATTGACGTTTCCGGGTGCCAAGCAGTAACCGTTTGCTTTGCCATAACTACCCCCAAAAATAAAAAAGGTGTGCACAACCGAAGCCGCACACACCTAAAAACGCAACCCCGATTGTTGTCACACAAAACGTTTATATCATTTAAGGCATTAACTCAAATACTACCAGCGTTAAGGTTGCATTTTTTCTATATCAACCACTGGTAGTTTTTCCAAAAATTAGCACAGTATGCCCACAGCTTAAAATGACATTTTTTACATATTTGAAGTTTCGTGTGACAAGATTATTATATCATAGAAAAAAACAAAATACAATATCTTTTTTTAAAATTCGGGAAGTTCACGTAGGCAATTTAACATTCAACAACCACAAAACACCGTCCTCGACAAATATAGATGTTACCGCACATTCATCCTTATACGGTAAACACCCCGACAAATACCAATCTACACATTATTTTCTAATGTAAAAAAGGAAAACCGTAAGGGCGTGCACAGTTAGCGGAGAAATCGCAAAACCTTTTACCAATACACGGTAGGGGCGAACTGTGTTCGCCCGCGGGAGACCGCAGGTCTCCCCTACTAACAAGAAAATATTGTTTCGCAGTAAACAAATAAGTAACCCCGACAGATTTTTAAGGTCTGTCGGGGATGTTGTATCAAAATTTATACTTTTCAAAGTCAAGTGGTTTTGCATTGAATTTTTTAATAAAAAACTCATTGATGTGAAAAGCAGGTCTGCTGTTTATTGATATCTGCTCTACTCGCAAAACAATCGATTCATTAAAGATATCAATATTGATTTTATATGAGCATTTACCATTATACCTTTTAAATGTAATTACTGTATCATCTTCAGATAAGGTGTATTCCAATACATCATAAGCATTAGGCGTTTTTAGTTGCGTATAAAACTCTTCTTTTTTAAGTGCAATACCGAAAACGTATTTTCTCATAAAAGTATCATAGTTGACAATACCATTCAAGAGTTTGTTATGCTTAAACATAGGTTTTAGAATAAGATAAAGAGCAATCGGTATTATTACAACAAAAACAATAACAAAAATATAAATATATTTCTCCATACAATTATCTCCTCCGTCAAATTCCTATTTACCGTTCTGTTTATCGCCAGTTTCGCCTTTGTATTACAAAGGCTGCGGGCAAAGCCCATACCCCTATTCTTCGGTGTATAATTCGTCATAATACCACCGCATAGGGTTTTCATAAATATATCGCAAATGCTCATCATAGTCCTGACGGTTGCGAATTATATGATCATTGGAGCGATATTGCCATATATTTGTTCCGTATTCTTTGTTGCAAAATCTTTTAAACGTTGACACGAACCGTGACGGGATGGAATTCTGTACTGTAGGGACCGGCGTCCTCGACGGTCCGTTATCTATGCCTTTTACCCACAGTATAATATGAATATGGTTTGGCATAATTACGTAACTCTCGACAGAAAGGTCGTCGTAAAAATCGTTCAATTGATTGATGTATTTATCTGCGATTTGTCCGTATTTTGTCAATTCGATTTGTGGACCGTCGAGGACGCCGGTCCCTACAATACGAGAAAGAATACAGCGTCTTTCTTTCGTGCATATCGTGAGAAACACGGCTTGATTTCGATTATAGTCCGCACCCTTCAACCGAGTGGTCTTGCGATTTTTAAGTTCGTCCATTTTTCATCACCTATTCCATTATATCACAAATAGGCAGAGAAAACAAGTTCTCTGCCTAAGTTTTCGTTCTTCTAATTCTCCGCTAAGAATGCAGAGAGAAACGGCTTTCCTTTTCTTTTTATTCGTATTTTGCTCTCGGACCGCCTATGTATTTTGGGCGGGTACGGGCACAAAGGATATTTGCTTCGCCTATTTTATTTAAGGAAAGTCTTACGGGTACCGCAACGTCGCACAGGTGCATACCGATAAGAGTTCCGCCAATATCAATTCCCGCCTTTGCCTTTATATGCTCGACCGCAACTGAGTTCTTCATAGAAGAATAAGCGACGGTTGCAAACGAGCCGCCCGCCTTAGGCTGTGGAACAACGCATACTGCCTCGTAGCCGTACCTCTCGGCACACTCACGCTCGATTATAAGAGCACGGTTGAGATGCTCACAGCACTGTGCCGCAAGGTATATTCCCTGCTCCATAAGCACGGGATATATTCCCTCAAATACCGCCTTCGCCGCCTCGAACGCCGAGTGATTTCCTATTTTCTTGCCGACGATCTCGCTTGACGAGCAGCCGACAACAAATATATCTCCCCTCTGAAGTCCTGCCGCAAGTATAAGCTCACGAGTGGCACTCTCAGCCGCAGCCTTTATCTCCTCATAATTTTCGATAGGTGCAAGTATATCGTAGTTTTCCATAAAAACCTCACAAATATTTCAAAGGGGTGTTCGTCTTGCGAGCACCCCTTTTTTTACCTGATTATTCAGCGTCTGCCTCAGCAGCTTCCTCTGTCTCTTCTGCATAGTCCTCGGGCATAGCCTCTTCCTCTGCCTGAGCCTCCTCAAGAAGTGCTCTGATAGAAAGGCTAACCTTCTGGTTCTCCTCGTCAATACCGATGATCTTAACGTTGACCTCGTCGCCAACCTTAAGAACCTCTGCGGGATTGCCGATTCTCTGCTGTGCTATCTGAGAAATGTGGATAAGACCGTCAACACCGTCGCAGATCTCACCGAATGCACCGAAGGGCATAAGGCTAACTATCTTAACAGCGGCAACGTCACCTACTGCATAGTTTGCAGTGAAGATGTGCCAGGGATTTGTCTCCTCTGTCTTGTAGCCGAGAGAAATTCTCTTCTTCTCAGCATCAAAACTCTTAACGAATACTGTGAGCTCGTCGCCAACGGAAACAACACTTGCAGGAGAAGCGATAGGCTTCCAAGAAAGCTCGGTCTTGTGAACCATTCCGTCAACACCGCCAAGATCTACAAAAGCACCGAAGGATGTGAGGCTCTTAACCTTACCGGTGTAAACCTTTCCTTCCTCGATTTCTGCCCAGAAAGCAGCCTCTTTAGCACGTCTTTCCTCTCTTGCAACGGCTCTTATCGAACCAACTGCTCTCTTGCCCTTTATCTCTGTTACGTAAAGATTTACGTCAGTTCCCTTAATAGAAGCAAGGTCACCGTCCTTAGCAACGCCGGACTGCGATGCGGGAACGAATACGCGGTTAGCACCAACGAGAACGTTTACGCCGCCCTTGACAACGTCAACTACCTTACCCGAAAGAATCTCGCGGTTCTCGCAAGCGGCAACTATCTTCTGCCAGTTCTTGTCGGAATCAACTCTCTTCTTGGAGAGTTCTGCAAAGCCCTCGACATCGCTTACACGGATAACGAACGCTTCAACCTCGTCACCCTTCTTAAACATCTCGGAGAGCTTGACCGATGCGTCATCGGTGATCTGCTCAGCCTTTATGTAACCGGTAACGTTTGTACCAAGGTCAAGCTGGATCTCGGAATCGCTAACAAAAGTAACTATTCCCGTAACTGTGTCTCCTGTATTTAAAGTTTTCATTGGCGTTGAGTCGAGCATCTGCTCAAAGTTTTCTGTGAATTCACTCATGGTTTCATATACCTCCTGTATTGCAAATGCCGGGGTTGAAGCACCGGCAGCGATCCCTACTTTTTGCATTTTTTCTGGGATCAATTTATTTGACACCAGCTCCGAAGGACTTTCGATCCTCACGGTACCGGGACAATTCTTTTTACAAATATTGTATAGCTTCTCTGTATTCGAGCTATCCTTGCCGCCTATAACGACCATAAAATCGCAGCTCTTTGACAAAGCCTCAGCTTCTGTCTGTCTCAAGGCGGTAACATTACATATTGTATCAAAAAACTTTGCATTTGTATATAGTTTTTTGAAAATTTTTTGACTTTTTTTCCATTCGGAAATCGAAAAAGTGGTTTGAGCCGCTACGATAAAGGTCTTATTTTTGTTTTTTTCAAAAAATTCCCTTTTTTCTTCTATATCGTCCGACGAGCCGAGAACTGTCTTCTCCCCCTCAAAGTAGCTCATTATGCCGATGACCTCTGGGTGCGACTCTGCTCCAAAAAGCACAAAACAGTTTTCTTCTGCCGAATTCGACTCGGCAATAGAATGTATATTTTTTACGTAAGGGCAGGTGCAGTCAACGTACGAAAATCCGTCTACCGTCTCGCTGAATTGACGAAGCGTTGCCTCGACCTCTTTAGGAATGCCGTGTGCACGAATAAAGATCTTCGACGGTGAGCCGCTTTCCTTAGTCAGCTTTGCCACTCGTGCAATATCCTCTGTAGAGATACACTCCACTCCTCTTTTTGCGAGCGACTCGTTATAGGGAGTATTGTGTATGAGGTGACCGAGAGTATAGATCCTCTCGCCCTCGCGTCTTTCGTCAATTGCCATCTCAAGAGCACTTGTCGCACGCTTGACTCCAAAGCAAAAGCCCGCGTTTTTAGCAATAGTTATTTCCAAAATATCCCCCAAGCTCAGAGCTTTACGCCAAGCTCTCTTGCTGTATTTTCACCGAGAGTGCATATCTTATCGAATATATATTCGGTAATTGCCGCATTGTCACCGAGTGTCTCAAGCGTCGCCTTCTCGATCTTCTCACCGATAATTACATAGGTTCTCTTAAAGAGTCTGAACGTATTTTTCTTTCTCAAAACGTAAACGGGCACAACGCCACACTCAGCTCTCGTGCATATAAGTCCCGCACCGTTTTTGACGGGTGTATTTCTCGGATCAACTCCGGGGTGTCTGTGTCCCTGCGGGAACATAGCAACACTCGTGCCGTCCTTTATCATAGAGATTGCCTTTTTTATAGCACCAACGTCAGAGCCACCCCTATCAACGGGAAAGGCACCTAAAAGTCTTATAAGTCCCGAAAGAAGCGGAATCTTGAAAAGCTCCTTCTTTGCCATAAAGTGTGCCTGATTTTTCTTGAAGGCATAGCATATGACGACCGCGTCGCTGGCTGAAACGTGGTTTGAGCATATAAGATAGCCACCCGCCTCGGGCTCATTCTCGGCATTTATTACCTTTATGCCGAAAAGTACCTTTACAATCCCTGCGAACAGGGCGTACATCACTCTGTAAAATTTGCTTTTGTTCTGGTTATTCTTCACTTTTGCACCCTTGTTTTCTCATTAACGATAGCAATTACCGCGTCAACGCTCTCATCAAAATTCAAATTTGAATTATCAAGAAGCACGGCATCAGCCGCAGCCGCTGTGGGAGCTACGTCACGGGTAGAATCGTTGTGGTCTCGCTCGTTCATCTCGCGAAGCACGTCGTCATAGTTTGCCTTGACTCCCTTCGCTAAAAGCTCCTTATATCTACGCTCGGCACGGCACTCAGCACTTGCCGTCATAAATATCTTTACCTCGGCGTCGGGAAGAATTACAGTACCTATGTCGCGTCCGTCCATTATAACGCTGTTCTTTTTAGCTATATCTCTCTGTGTATCGAGAAGGAATGCTCTAACCTCGGGAATTGCCGATACGGCAGAGGCGTACATAGACATTTCGGGTGTGCGTATCTTGTCACCGGGATTCTCACCGTTAAGATACACGTTCTGCGTTCCATTCTCATATTTTACTTCAATAGAGATCTCGCCAAGACAAGCAGGGACTGCCACTCTATCGTGCGGATCTATTCCCTTTCCCTTGACAAAATATCCTACCGTACGGTAGAGAGCTCCCGTATCAACGTAAACGATACCGAGTTTTTTCGCTACCGCCTTTGCTATCGTGCTTTTTCCCGCACCGCCGGGACCGTCTATAGCTATCTTTATCATAAAAAATCTTCCTTTCGGGTTCTTTATATTTTATAAATCATACGCTGCACTCTCGCCTGCAAGAGCGCCCGTTGAAAAGGCTATCTGCAAATTAAATCCGCCTGTGTATGCATCAACGTCGAGCATCTCACCCGCAAAATAGAGTCCCGAAACGAGCTTTGAGCCCATAGTTTTCGGGCTGACCTCACGAACGTCAATGCCGCCCTTTGTTACTATTGCCTCGGATATGGGGCGAAATCCCTTGATATCTACCGAGAAACATTTGAGAACCGACAAAAGTGCCGCTCTCTCTTCCCTCGTTACAGAATTCACCTTTTTGCGTGGATCAATACCGCTTCGTTTGACAACAATGTCGATCATCTTGCTCGGCAAGAGATCGCTAAGTGCATTTTCAAAATCGCGGTTGGAATATTTGGAAAAATCCGAGAGAATTCTCGCATTGAGCTTTTGCTCGTCAAGAGCGGGCTTTAGGTCGATCTCTGCACGGTATTTTTTCGTGCTTACGTCTCTTATATGAGCCGATGCAGACAGCACCATAGGACCTGTGAGACCGAAGTGCGTGAACATCATTTCCCCAAAATCCTCAAAGACCGTCTTTTTGCTCTCGACGTCCTTTATTTTCATAGAGACGTTCTTAAGGGAGAGCCCCTGCATACGCTTGCAGTCGGCATCGCTTGACGTCAGCGGAACGAGTGAAGGAACGAGCGGAGTGACTGTGTGCCCAAGTCCTTTCGCTATCTCAAAGCCGCTTCCGTCGGAGCCTGTACCCGGATAGGACACACCGCCCGTAGCGAGAATCGCCGCACGGCAGGGATAGCTCCCTTTTTCGCATTTGACACACGAAACCTCGCCACCGTCTGCCTCTATTTTCTTTACCTTATCAAAAATTATCTTAACACCTGCACCGCGACAGGCAGAGACCATTGCGTCAACTATATCGGTCGCCTTATCGGAGACGGGAAAAACTCTCTTGCCACGCTCGACCTTAAGAGGAACACCGAGCTCCTCGAAAAAGTCCTGCACGTCACGGCTCGAAAGCTTGCTAAACGCCGCAAAAAGGAATTTCGGGTTAGTAGTAACATTTCTCATAAGCTCGTCGTTTGCCGAGTCGTTTGTGAGGTTGCACCTTCCCTTACCCGTTATACGAAGCTTTCGTCCGCACCTTCCCATCTGCTCGATGAGAATTACCGAAGAGCCAAGTCTTGCGGCAGTGATTGCCGCCATCATTCCCGCAGCTCCGCCGCCGATGACGACTATTCTGTCTGTATCAGTCACTTGTCTTGTCATATACGTCGTACTCGTCCCAGATCTCCTCAAGCTGACGGAGTCTCACCGAAAGCTCGTCCTGCTTCTTCTTAGCCACCGCAACAACAATTGCGTTTATTATACTCATAGGAGCTGTAAGAGAGTCAACGAAGGAAACCATATCGCTCTGTGCGACAAGGAGATAGTCGGCAGGAGATGCGATAGGAGAAAGAATACTGTCGGTTATCGCTATAACGTCAGTACCTGCTGCCTTTGCAAAGTCAACGGCATTTATAATTCTCTTCGAATATCTCGGGAAGCTTATTGCTATCATAACGTCATCGCGGTCAATGCTCATTATCTCCTCAAACATATCACTGCCCGAGGTGGTCGAGACAAGACGCACGTTATCAAATATCATTCGGAGATTGTAGCTCAAAAATCCCGCAAGATATGAGGACGAGCGAACTCCCATAATGTATATATTTTTAGCCGATATTATCTTATCGACCGCTGCGGCAAAGTCAGTACGGTCAATGCTCTCAAGCGTATGGCGTATCTTTTCAACGTCAAGAGAAAGGACCTTTGGAAGCACGTCGTCACCGATTATATTGTTTGCGACCTCAATTCTCTGGAAAGAGGTGAGCTTTGTCCTTACAAGCTCACGCAAAGACCGCTGGAATTCGGGATAACCCGCAAAGCCAAGCTCGTCGGCAAAACGCACGACGGTTGACTCCGAAACCTCGGTAATAGCACCGAGCTTTGAAGCGGTCATATATGCCGCCTTATCGTAATTCTCAATTACGTACGCTGCGATTCTCTTCTGCCCCTTTGAAAAGGTAGGCATCTTTTCCTCTATCGTCTTTAGAAGATTTCTTTTCATACTTCCCTCTTACATTAACACAAATTGATTTTACCGTCCAAGCGGAGAAATAACACTTCATTATATTATATCTTTTTTAATCGAAAAAGTCAACTGTTTTATTTTTAAAAAATAAAAGGCAGACGCATTTTGCGTCTGCCTTTTATTTCGACCGATCAGCTTTTAGTCAGCGTATACGCTAACCTGCTTCTTGTCCTTGTTCTTACGCTCGAACTTAACCTTGCCGTCAATAAGAGCGAAGAGTGTGTCATCCTTACCGATTCCAACGTTGTTACCGGGATGGATAGCAGTTCCTCTCTGTCTTACGATGATGCTGCCTGCAAGCACTGCCTGACCGTCAGCTCTCTTTACGCCAAGTCTCTTGGATTCACTGTCACGTCCGTTCTTAGTTGAACCGACACCCTTTTTATGAGCAAAGAACTGTAAGCTAAGTCTCAACATTATAAGTTCCTCCATTCAAAAATTTAGATGTAATCAATGTCCTTCACCTCAACCTCGAGAAAATCGTAATATTCCTCGACCAAATCGTTGAGCTGATAGAAATAAGACATGAAAAGTCCCGAGATCGCATAACGCTTTCTTTCGTCCTCTTCATATTCGGGAAGTGCAGATTTTACTCTTACAACTACCCTCGTTGCTTCTTCATCAATACTGTAGTCTACGTCGGAAGCATAAGCTACCTCTACGGTATTTATGATAAGCATCGTCATTGCAGACAATGCCGCACAGAGAATATCGTTACCCGACTCTCCAAAGCCGCTATGCCCACATTCCTCGAAGCCGTAAAAAACTCCGCCGCTTCTGTAAAAAACTACTTTAGTCATTTACAATAGCGAATTAGCCGTTGATGGCTGTGATCTGAACCTTAGTATAAGGCTGTCTGTGTCCGATCTTCTTCTTCTCGTTTTTCTTCGACTTGTACTTGATCACATAAATTTTCTTGCCCTTACCGTTAGCAATAACGTTAGCTGTAACAGTAGCGCCTTCAACTGTGGGAGCACCAACCTTGAAGCCGTCAGCTGTTGACAATGCCTTTACACAATCAAATGTAACAGTTTCACCCTCGGCAACGTCGAGCTTCTCAACGAAAATGATATCGCCCTCGTTAACCTTGTACTGCTTTCCGCCGGTTTCGATAACTGCAAACACGAAAAGCACCTCTCTTTCATATAAGTCTCGCTAAAGCAGGCGGTGCCAAGAAGGCACACTTAGAAAAGCCCGATTTTATGCGGCAGTATATTATAACACACTCAAAAGTGCTTGTCAAGCATTTTTTATAATTTTTTATTTTTGAGCCCTACGACTTGCATTTCGAAGCTTTATAATAATGAAATAGAAAAGAATTGCGAGGATATTTCCGACGACAATTCCCGCCACGTCAAGCAAAACGTCCTTAATTTCGCAAGCTCTGCCTGCCGAGCCGAGCTGAATAAGCTCGTCAACTATGGCAATAAGAACACCTGTACCGATGCTTGCCGAGAGAAAAATAGAATACCGAGAAATCGAGGTGGGATATTTTCTTCTTGACAGATAGAGCGAGAGCGAGCCTATGCAAAGACCGAGCAGACAAAACTCCGCCACGTGAGCGAGATTGCGAAGCAAGGCAAGGTTTATATTCCCCTCGATGCCGAGGAAGTCGGCTATTGCAAGGAGCATTCGCTTCACCGCCATACTCTGCTCCCCCGACTCCGCCCCGTCCTTAAGCGAATTACCGAAGATAAATGCAAGGCAAAGCACGGTGAGTATTATGACCGAAAGAATAATCAACTGTCGAATTTTGTTTTTCATAATTTTACCTTTTTATATTTTTATGTGTTGCATTTTTAATGTTTATGTGATACAATATGTTGGTAACATTATTTATAATAACACACTTGAAAGCAAAATTCAAGTAAATATCTCGCCTGCATTGTTAAATGCGAGCAAGTAAAAACAACTGAGTGTTGTTTTTACGCAGCGAGACAGTCAAAAGCAAGGAGTGTGACGAGCCGAGTAAAAGCGTAGCGTCGAGGCGACGGCAGACGACTATGCGACGACTGCGAAATATAATAAACCCCGACGCGAAATACCGCAAACGAAAAATTACAATTAAATACAAATACACGCCTGCATAGTTAAATGGATATAATAAACCCCTCCTAAGGGTTAGTTATGGGTTCGATTCCCGTTGCGGGTGCCAAAAAGCAACCACACCATTTTTGGTGTGGTTGCTTTTTAGTTGCCTCACACCGAACCCATCTCCGCAAACGAAGTGCAGCGGAATCGGGTTCGCATACCCCGCCTGAAGATCTGAAAGCTCGCTTTCAAGGCGTAGGGCGAGGGTATATTCGCCATAGGCGAAATTCCCTTTGCTTTTACTATTTTTTACTTTTCAATTGACTTTTTGACAAATAAATGTTATAATTGTTGTGCGAAACAAACTGAATAAAACGAACAAGGTGTTTATATAGGGTATACTATACCATTTTTTGACTAACACTTAAGCCAGATAGCTTCGGCAAAAACGCAGCTTCTATGGGCTTGGGTGTTTATTACCTTGTTCAGTTTGTTTCGCGACAATCGGAGTTTGCGTTTTTCGGTGCGTTGACTTCGGTTGACGCACTTTTTTATTTTATATTGTCTATATGTTAATGTAGAGTTCCTTTGCGTTTTATATTGACAAATCGGATAAAAAGTGGTAAAATATACACGCTACACAAACTGCATATTTTTTCTCAACAACGGGAAAATACTTTGGTAAAAGGTGTTTTCTCTCTTTTCTCATACCGTTGTTGAGAGTTTGTGTAGCAACATTCGAGGGGGAGCATTTTTTCGGTGCATTCCTTCGGGGGTGCACTTTTTTATTTTGGGAGTATTCGTATGATTATAACATTTTGCGGACATTCAGATTACAACGAAACCAAAGAGGACGAACGTAAAATACTGGATTTTTTAACAAAAAACGTTGGAAATGCCCCTGCTGAGTTGTATTTAGGCGGTTATGGTGCTTTTGACTTATTTGCCCACAAGTGCGGAAAAATTTATCAAAAAGAACACTCAAACGTAAAGCTTATTTTTATTACACCCTACATAACAGTCAGTTACCAAAAAAATCATTTGAAAAATCTTCAAGATATGTATGATGATATAATCTATCCGCAACTCGAAAATGTACCGCCAAAATTCGCAATATCTTACCGAAACAAATGGATGATTGAAAAATCGGATTACGTAGTTGCTTGTATAGACCACAGCTTTGGCGGTGCTTTTACAACATATAAGTATGCAAAAAAATGTAACAAACCTATACTTGATCTTACAAACAAAAATCTTTAAAACCTCAAACAGCGTCAACGCTTTGCGTTGACGCTGTTCTTTTTACATTTAAATTTATCAAACATTAGCAGGAAGCTCGGTATGTAAGTCGCCAAGGTGTGCGTCCTGGCTTATCTTGCCGCAAGTGAATTTTCCGTTCTCGTAAATAAACTCGCTGACAGAGGCATTCGACACCCACTTGATGTCCTTCATTATATTGAAGTCACCGCCTGCGGCTTGAACCTGCATAACTCTTATGGGGGTTGCGTGTGTTGCCACAACGACAGTCTTGCCCTCGTTTGCCTCGGCAATCTCGGTAAGTATTGCGAGTATTCTCGCACCGAGGTCTCTTGCACTCTCGCCGCCGGGGCACTGTGAGTTTCCAACGTCAGTTACCCAAACGTGATACTCTTCCTTGTATTGCTCGGCAAGCTCAACGAAGGTCTTGCCTTCCCACTCGCCCGCACTTATCTCTCTTAAACGGGGCTCGGGAATAACCTCAAGCCCAAGTCTTTTACCAACTGCAAGTCCTGTTTTCCACGCACGTTTGAGGTCACTCGCATATATCTTATCAACCTTATAGTTCTCTGCTATAAAGTCAGCGGTCTTTTCTGCCTGCTTCTCCCCTCTGTGCTGAAGGTCAGCATCAAAGTTGCCCGCAAACACACCCATTCTATTAGCTTCACTCTCTCCGTGACGAATCATAAGTATAGTAGTCATTTTTCTCTCCGTATTCTTGCTTTTTAAGTTTTATTTTTCAAGCCAAAGGCTCTTTGTATGTATAAGATGGTCGGCATAGCCTGTTGATATCTCGAACTCGCCCGCCTCGGAAATCTTCTTGTGGTCGTTGCCCCAGAAGCGAAGCATAGGCTCGTCAACCGTAAACTCAACCGTCCTTCTCTCGCCCGCCTCAAAATGAAGCTTCTTAAAAGCTATGAGCTGCTGCATAGGACGTGCATTTGATGCGAAAACGTCTCTCATATAAAGCATAACTGTTTCCTTGCCCGGGACGTCACTCTCATTGTGAACGGTTATCTTGACGGTCACCTTATCATCGACGCCCATCTTGTCAGATGAAAGCTCAAGCGACTCATATTTGAAGCTTGAATAGCTGAGACCGTGACCGAACGAGTAAAGAGGCGTCATATCGCACTCAATAAAGCTTGCCACGTTCTTGGTATGCGGTCCTGTCGGGCCTTGTCTTATAACCTTTGTGCGATTGTAGTATATAGGACACTGTCCCGTTGCTCTCGGGAAGGACATAGACACCTTACCTGAGGGATTTACTTCGCCAAAGAGAAGATTTGCCGCCGCATTTCCGCCCTCGGTTCCGGGGAACCACATATGAAGGATTGCGGGAACAGTCTCATCAAGCTCGCTGAGAACGAGCGGACGGCCGCTAAAGGTAAGTGCCGCAGTATTCTTGTTTACCGCAACTATCTCCCTTGCAAGCTCGAGCTGTATCTTATGGAGCGAAATATCAACTCTCGAGTTACCCTCTCCGCTGTAATCCTGAGGCTCACCGAGACAAAGAATTACCGCATCAGCTCCCTTTGCCGCCTCGACTGCTGCCGCAAAGCCCGATTTATCGGTATCGTTGAACTCATATCCGCAGCCCTTTTCAACAATTATCTCGGCACCCGGAAGAAGTCTCCGTAGTCCCTCTTTTACCGTAATGCTCTCAGACGGTCTGCCCGAGCACGCCCAGAAGCCTATGATGTCACCTGTATCTGCAAAAGGACCGATAAGAGCTACCTTCTTTACGTCCTTGCTAAACGGAAGAGTGCCGTCATTTTTGAGAAGAATTGCACATTCCTCTGCCGCACGGCGAGCGATGTCTCTGTTTTCCTCTGTGAGCCATACCTCGCTGTCGTCGGTCTCGCAAGCACCCCTGTAAGGATCCTCGAAAAGTCCGAGCTTTTCCTTAAGCTCAAGCACACGAAGCACCGCCTCGTCAAGCTTTTCTTCGGAGATCTTGCCCTCGGCTATAAGCTCCTCTATATGGCTCATATAGAAGGTAGATACCATTTCTATATCAACGCCATTGTTAAATGCAATCTCTGCCGCTTCCTTTTCGGAAGGTGTAATGGCGTGCTCAACAAGGTCCTTTACGGCACTGTAATCGCTGATCACTACGCCGCTAAATCCCCACTCGTCCTTGAGTATCTTTTTCATAAGCCACTCGTTTGCATTTGAGGGTACTCCGTTGACCGCTGTATAAGAGGTCATAAGCATCTCGACACCTGCATCGATACAAGCCTTGTATGCGGGAAGATAATGCTCACGCAGCGTATGCTCCGAAATATCTACGGGAGAATAATCAAGTCCCGTATCTGCTCCGCCGTAAGCCGCAAAGTGCTTTACGCAAGCGGCAATGTTTTCCTTGTTGCGAAGGTCGTCACCCTGAAAAGCCTTGACCTGAGCCGCACCCATCGTGCTGTTGAGAAGGGCGTCCTCGCCGCAGCTCTCCATTACTCTTCCCCATCTTGCGTCACGAACGTAATCGACCATAGGCGTAAAGGTTACCTGAACACCGCCTGCGACCGCCTCACGTGCCGCCATTTTAGTACACTCGGTAACAACGTCTGTGTTAAAGGAGCAACCAAGTGCCAAGGGGAGCGGGAAAATAGTGCGATAGCCGTGAATAACGTCCATCATAAACACCATAGGTATCTTATTTCTATCATCTTTAAGATGCTGACGCTGAATAGCCACCATTTCGCTCGGCTTCCAGTAATTCAGCACACTTCCTACTGTCGTAAGGTCTTCCTTTGTCAACTTTAGATTAAGCAGAGGCCCCGTAATATCAGCCTGAGTATCTATAAAAACACGGGCATTGAGCTGTGTGAGCTGTCCAAGTTTTTCTTTAACAGTCATTTGAGAAAGCAACTTCTTTAAATCTGTCATTATGCTATCTTCTCCATTTTTCGTATAATAGAATATTATATCACACACAAAATATATTTTCAATAAGAAAACAAATATTTTGACATAAAAAAACGCAGACGTCAAGCGTCTGCGTTTTTTTCGGTATCAAGCGTATGCCCTACCTTTTTGTAGATAATAATTGCAAAAATTACAGCAGTTATTCCCGCGACTGTTTTTCCAACCATCACCGACAAAAGATACTCAGGTGCAAAAGCAAGCGTAAATGCAAGATGTCCCGCCAGAACAAAGGCGGCAGAGACCGCAAACGCTGAATTGAGAACAGTTCCCTTCCTGTCCATCTCGTTCATAATTCCGAAGGTCGGCATATTTGTCGCAAGCGTTGAAATAAATCCAAGCGTTGATTTTTCGTTTATACCAAGCAGACCGCCAAGCTTCTTCATAGGTCTTGAAAGCACTTTCGAAAGTATAGTCAACAACGGAAAAGCACCCGACATAACTACCACAGCATTAAAGCATATCATTACTCCCTCGGTAACGGCTGCCGTTCTTTCGAGCAGCTTCACACCACTCAGCACCTCTATTATTCCAAGTGCAAGTCCGACGGTTATCATTATTTTTATTACAACACCGACAACACCGAATATTTTGATGCATACCTTCGGCAAAAAGAGAAGTCCGAGTGCCATCACTACCGCAAAAACGATAAGAGGCAGCAAATTCAAAACAAGCGGTAAAAAGGGTATGTTACAAATAAATCCCGAAACGAGGCAACCTATCGGAATCGTAACTATACCGCAAAGAAGTCCGAGTATAAGCTCCTTTTGCTTCTCTTTTTTTATGCAACCGAGTGCGACAGGTATAGTAAACGAAATAGTTGCTCCCATCATAGCGGAGACCACCATTGCGTTATACATACCGAGCTGGCTGTTCTTTGCGATTTCCTTAGCAAGCGGTGCCCCTCCCATATCGTTTGCAAAAAGCATTGCTGGGATTATAGACGGCTCCATTTTAAAGACCTTATAGACAAAGTCGAAAACGGGCGAAAGAAGGTCGGCAAGCACAGGTGCGAGTATTATCATACCCAGCATAGAAAGCACGACCTGACCGAGCAACAAAAAGCCCTTTTCAAACTCCTTTCCCAAACCGAGCTTGCTCCCAAATATTCTATCAATTGCACCTAAAAGTGCAAAAACAAGCATTATTATAGATACTACGTTCATTTTTAAACCTCAGTTACAACGGCACCGCAGAAAAGCCCGAAGGTGTCAGTATGTATTTTTCACAAAATCCGCACTCAAGTAGAAGCTCGCGAGCCACGTCAAACGCACAGTCAAGATATTTAGAATCGTGGCAGTCGGAAGAAATAACGGCACCGAAGCCCCACTCCTTCATTTGCTTTAAAATATTTTTCATAGGATAGGGAGACGTTCTGTATCCTCTTGAAATAGCTCCCGTATTGACCTCAAAAAAGGGGATCTTCCCTCTCATAGAATCAAGTGCCTCGAAGGCATATTTAAGATACTCCCCGGAATCGGTATCAAAAAACTTTTTCTTTTCAATATTCTTTGTGATAATATCAAAGTGACCTATAATATCGAATTTTCCGTACTTCGTAAGCTCCCCGAACTGACGGTAGCTTTCCTTTGCAAAAGCCATTCCGTCACCGCCGAAATAGATGTTTATTATACGTTCAACCTCTTCTACCGAGCGGTCAAAGCCAACGTATTCGTCTCCGATTTTGAGATAATGCAAAGAGCCTATAAGATAATCGTATCCCGATAGGTCAACCACCGAATATTCGTCAAATTCAAGTCCTAAAAAAACGTCTATTCTGTCCTTGTATTTTTCCTTCATAGCCGTAATTTCAGCCTTATATTTCTCCGTCCCTTCAAGTGACATTGAGTAAGAGGGTGAATAGAACATATAAGAATGTCCCGAAAAGCCAATTCCGCCAAAGCCCTTGTCTATTGCCGCATTTATCATTTCCTCGACGGTATCCTTGCCGTCACAGTATGTGGTGTGAGTATGTAAATTTTGTAAACTGTTCATCAAATAAGTGTCCTTTAAATTTTCTTTCGTCCAACGAGCGACATATATTCTTCGTAGGTATATATCATTCTGAGTGCCGTAAGCAGTGCGTTTGGTGTCATTTTTTTAGGAAGTCCAATTTTCTCACAGAGCTTGTCTCTCCTCTCGGCACTGTCTTCCCTGCCCGAAAGTCCGTCTTCGTAAAGGTCTGCCTTTGAAAGCGGATTTTCGAGTGACTTTAAGTACGCCGCAGAGTCGGAATAAGGAGAAAGTATCTTGTAAATAATTTCTCTGTCGATTCCCTCAACGCCAAGTGTTCCCTCAGCAGACGGCTCACTCTTACGCCTTTCCTTGCCCTCGATTTGAGGAATATAGAGCTGTATGAGCTTGTCCTTCGGTATTGCCGAGGATATGTGGGAGCGGATAAGCTTGCCCGCTCCGTCGCTGTCGGTGAGGACAATTACGGGCGACTTTTGTGCAAGAGCTCTCAAGAGAGAGAGCTTTTCATTTTTCTTGAATATCCCAAACCCGTCGGTTGTCAGCACGTTTGCATCAGCCACCGAAAGAATACGAAGTCGGTCATACTTTCCCTCGACTATGATGGGATAATTTATCTTTAATTTTTCAGTCATTTATAGCTCCATTAAGTGAGAAATAAATAGGTATTTGTAGGGGTGTTTGTTTTTCGGCGGGGGCTTACTCCCGCCGCACTTAACACAAACCAACTCTCCTACAAATTACCTAAAGGTAGAAACTTCGTTTGCAAAATTTGAAATATTAAACTATGCAAATAAAAGAAAATACAAAAGCACAAGAGCACCGAGGATTATTCTGTAAATTCCAAATGCCGAAAAGCTGTGCTTTTTGACAAAATCCATAAGGAATTTTATGGTAACGAGCGAGACGATAAATGCCACCGCCATACCGAGTCCCAAGAGTACAAGTGCCGATGCGGGAACGCTTATACCCGACTCTCCGACGTATGAGAGAAAGCCGAGCACCTTTATTGCCGATGCCCCGAGCATTGCGGGGATTGCAAGAAAGAATGAAAATTCTGCCGCCGCAACTCTTGAAAGTCCTATACACATAGAGCCGAGTATCGTCGAGCCCGAGCGAGAGGTGCCGGGTATTATCGCAAGCATTTGAAAAATACCAATCAAAAAGGCGTTTTTGTAGCTTATGTCAGCAACTTCCAAAACCTTGTATTCCCTGTTTTTATTGACTTTTTCGACAACTATAAATAAAATTCCGTAAATTATGAGTGCCGCCCCTACCACAATAGAATTGTAGAGCCAACCGTCAATGTCCTTACCCGTCGCGTCTTCAAGAATCTCGTCAAGCACGATACCGACAAATGCCGCAGGAATACTTGCGAGTGCCACCTTAAACCAGAGCGACCAAGTCGCTCTTTTTTCGGAATGGTCTTTTTTTCTTGAAAAAGGATTGAGCTTCGAGAAGAATACAACGAGCACGGCAAATATTGCTCCGAGCTGTATTACTACCTCGAACATCTCCATAAATTCAGCTTGAAATTCACTCCCAAGCGAGGGTGCGGCGTCAAGCCTCAAAAGCTCGTCAAGAAGTATGAGATGTCCCGTCGAGCTTATAGGTAGCCATTCAGTGACTCCCTCAACGATACCGAAAAGTATCGCCTTAAAAAATTCAATAACCATCAATTTCTCCCTATGCAAAAGGGCTCTCGGTTCAAAGATTACCTCTCTGCACTTCTCATAATATCTCCCTCTTTTACCTCAAAGGGAGCTCTTACCCAAAATCTCATAAAGGGGTGGGGTGCCGACTCTATCGGTTCGCCCTTGTCGTCGTAAAGCTCGGTTACAGTAAGTGCTCTGCCGATATATCCGGGCGATATGACCTCTGCTCCGTCACCGACACTCACCTTGTTCTTTTGCATAAACAAAGCAAGTCTTCCGTTTTCGTTCTCCACCTCAAGGTTTTTCGGTATATCATTTAGAGAATATTCAACGGCGGTAGCAAAATATGCCTTGTCGCGTATATAGCCGACGTCGCTTGTTAGCTGTGCCTCGTCTATCGGCTCGTCAAGATAGTAGCCTGTACAGTATTCTCTGTGCGAAACGCTTTCAAGCTCAGTATATAATCTCTCGTCAAACTTGTAATTTTCGGGGTTAGCAAGGTATGCATCAATTGCCATTCTATAAGCGTTCGTAACAACTGCTGTATAGTAGGCACTCTTCATTCTACCCTCAATTTTAAAGGAATTTATACCCGCCCCTATAAGCTCGGGCAAAATCTCGATAGTGCACATATCCTTTGATGACATAATAAACGTACCAAGCTCGTTTTCCTCAATGGGAAGGGGCATATCGGGGCGTTTTTCCTCGACTATCTTGTAATTCCAGCGGCAAGGCTGTGCACACGCACCACGATTGGCATCGCGTCCTATAATATGGTGCGAGAGCATACATCTTCCGCTGTAAGATACGCACATAGAGCCGTGAACGAATGCCTCAAGCTCGACGTCCTCGGGTATCGCCTTCTTTATCTCCTTGATTTCCTCAAGTGTTAATTCTCTTGCAAGCACGAGTCTCTTTGCACCGAGGGCTACGTAAGCAAGGGCGGCGGCGGGGCTAACGATACTCGCCTGAGTTGAAACGTGTATCTCCATCTCGGGCAAAAGCTCCTTTATCGTTGCTATAACTCCGAGGTCGGCGGCAATAATTGCGTCAATACCGAAATCCTTTATGGAAATAAGATACTCGCGAAGTCTCTCGTATTCGTAGCCGTGAGGCATTGTATTTACAGTAAGATAGACCTTTACCCCTCTCTCGTGGGCATATATAACAGCGTCCTTTAATTCTTCGTTTGTAAAATTGTCAGCAGCCGAACGCATACCGAAAAAGTGTCCCGCAAGATATACCGCATCGGCTCCGTAACGGATAGCCGATTTCATCTTCTCAAAATTCCCCGCAGGAGATAAAAGCTCGAGCATTTTATAAAACCTCTTCTTATCTTTAATCATTACCTTTAATTTTACAACATTATACGAATTTTGTCAACAAGAGCCGATTAGATAAATTGGTATTTGTCGGGGAGTTAGTTTATGTTAAGATATTTTCCAAAGACCTTTTGAAAAAGGTCTCTGGACTCCCAAAACTTTCATATATTGGATTTCAACAAATATGAAGAAAGAACGTCAATATCCGCTCAGACGCGGATATTGAGATGAAATATAGCAACAAGCAAAGTCGCTAACGCAGCCCTTGTTCCGCCTTACAGGCTCACAACGGGCATTAAGACGTGTAGGGACCGGCGTCCTCGACGGTCCGTTTCACACCACAAACAACTCAC